>NZ_NFIY01000001.1:0-256812 GCF_002163455.1 Megasphaera sp. An286
CATAGCTGGCAAAAGCAGGCGAAAATCCTGTCTGTACTTGACATGTTCAGCATGTGTTGTTATATATAAACCATGAGCTGAAAGTTCTCAAATTCGCTTTCAGCTTACCGAGTATCATAGAAGATCTATGTTTACAGAGATTTTTTCACAGGCTCGGTTGTTCTGATTAAAGACACAACAAAAAAGTAACCGCCCCTAGTCTAGCCCACTATTTGCGATTACTTTTTTGTAACTGATATGTAGGGGCTATAACCGTTTGTCGGTGTAATGCCTCATTTTTATTTCATCTTCATTATACTGAGTATCGAAATTGCCGTCAAGTGAAAGCGAAGGCTGTTGATATGTATGTGAAAAGGTTTAGCCCTACATGTCCTATTGACATATCATCAATACGTCGTGTATTATTTTGCCGTAGGCATTGCACACGCAACGGCAGGCGGTTATATCGCCCCTATCCATTTCGAATGAATGGGGGTGATGCCCATGAACGAGACAAACGTAACACTATTCTATTACTTTTGATTCCCTTAGTGGTACTTTTACAAAAGAAATAACCGCCCATAGCGTCCAAACTTTAGGCGATTAAATCTTGCTTAATGTAGGGGCTGTAACCGTTTGTCGGTGTAATGCCTCGTTTTTTATTTCACCTTCATTATACTGAGTATTGAAAGAGCCGTCAAGAAAAAAACGAAGGCTGTTGATACATGCGGAAATGTTTATGTATTCAATTACTTGACAAGTCCTATGGAATCGGGTACAATAATGTCTGTTAACGGGACGTGGCGCAGCTTGGTAGCGCGCTTCCTTGGGGTGGAAGAGGTCGCGAGTTCAAATCTCGCCGTTCCGACCAGCATAAAAGCCTTTGTTCAGAGCGTTGGACGAAGGCTTTTCTTGTTTTTGCAATACGCATCGTTTGGCGAAAGGGGAAACTGTCATGCAGGTAAAACGCGTATTAGCTGCCGTATGCTGCTGTTGTTGCCTGGCTGGCGGAGCAGTTCAGGCCAGCGAGGAATTTCATGATGTGAAGACTCCCGTCGTAGGAGCGGAATTTCCTGTCGAAGAGCCCGCAGTAAAACCGAATATTCAAGAACGGACGAAGGCTATATTAGATGAGTACAACGACCCGAAACGGCCGAAAACCCATCACGGCGTCGAACTGGGCCACGTGTATATTCCTAAGGGCACGCCGCTCATGCTGGCCCTGCAGGAGCCGATCAGCTCGAAGACCAGCAAGGAAGGCAAGGCCTTTAAGCTGAAGAGCCTGGAAGACGTAGTCATCAACGACGTCGTCGTCATTCCGGCCGGCACGACCTGCGTCGGCAAGGTGCTGAAGGGCCGGGGAAACCGCGGCTTCGGCAGAGGCGGCAAGCTGGAGCTGTCCATTGCGGCGATTAAAACGCTGAACGGCGTGACGGTTCCCTTGAACGGCTATATCAAGGGCCGGGGAAAGAAAAGCTCGACGTGGTTTGCTCCGTGGTGGATTTCGGCATTTTTGAAAGGGAAAGAGCTGAACTATAAGGAAGGGCAGCTGTTCCGCGTGACTGTGAGCCGCAATACGGACCTGAAGGTGACGGGCGACGAGCTGGGCGATGCCATGGGCTACCCTGCCGACGGCAAACCGTCTATCTACGTCAAACCGATGGAATAAATACAGGGGATAGAAAGGGGATTGTATGGATATAGTAATTCGGCCTGCGGCGCCGACAGATTTAAAGGCCGTGACGGCCATTGAAGCGGCATGCTTTCCTGCGGCAGAAGCTGCGACGGAAGAGAGCTTCCGCCAGCGGTTGGCAGCCTTTACCTATTCCTTTCTCATTGCGGAAAAGGATGGAAGGCCTATTGGATTTATCAACGGCTGCGTGACGAATAAGGACGAGCTGACCGACGATTTGTATGAATCGACGGCGCTGCACGACGACGACGCGCCGAACGTCATGGTGTTCGGTCTGGACGTGATTCCCCAGGAGCAGCATCAGGGCTTTGCCGCGGCGCTGATGAAGGCCTATATCGAAAAGGCGGAGTCGCGCCGTAAAAAGCAGATTATCCTGACCTGCAAGGAACGGCTTATCCCGTTTTACGAGCAGTTCGGCTATGAATGCCATGGGAAATCCCAGTCTACGCACGGCGGCGCCGTGTGGTACGATATGGTATTGCCCTTGCCCCGGTGAGCGGGACGTCCTATGAAACCTTAGCGATATTTCACCCTATCTCCTGTCGCATAGCGCAGATCCTATTTCTGCTGCTCATGCGGCAGGAGTTTTTTTGCGCTTGTGTTCCGTCCGGCTTATGCTGCTGGGGCAGGTATGCTATAATAAAAGATACGCAGCATTGCAGTATGTAACTTATCGATAAGGAGCGTTGTCATGAGGCCATTTGTCCATTTGCATGTCCATACGCAGTACAGCTTGTTCGACGGGCTGTGCCGCATTCCCGACATGGTTCAGAAGGCAAAAGAATTGAATATGCCCGCCGTGGCGATTACGGATCACGGCAATATGTACGGCGTCATCTATTTGTATAAAGAAGCGGTAAAGCAGGGCGTCAAGCCGATTTTAGGTTGCGAGGTCTATATGACCAAGGGCAGCCGCTTCGAGAAGAAGACGAAGGAACGGTTATGCCATCTGATCCTGCTGGCGAAGGATTTGAAGGGCTATCATAATCTGGTCAAAATCGTGTCGAAGGGCTTTGTTGACGGGGAAAACAATTACCACAAGCCCCGCGTCGACTACGACCTGCTGGAGCAGTACCATGAGGGGCTTATCGCCATGAGCGCCTGCATCGAGGGCCATATCCAGCAGAATATCCTCAACCGCGACGAAGAAGGAGCCCGGCAGACGCTGGAGCGGCTGGTGCGCATTTTCGGCAAGGACGATTTCTATCTGGAAGTGCAGAATCACGGGCTGGCGGAGGAAAAGATCGTCCGCGAGGTGTTTAAGCGCTGGTCGAAGGAATATGGATTGAAGGTCGTGGCGACGAACGATTTCCATTACATTGAAAAGTCAGATGCCGGGGCGCAGGAAGTCAAATTATGCATTTCGACGGGCAGTACCCTCGAAGACCCGGACCATTTCCGCTTTGCCAACGACGAGTTTTACATGAAGAGCGGTGACGAAATGGCCGAGCTGTTTCCCGATATGCCGGAAGCGCTGGATACGACGCTGGAAATCGCCGATAAGTGCAATGTGGAGATATCCTTTGACGAGCGCCATTTGCCGAAATTCCCCGTTCCCGAAGGGGAGACGGACGAGTCGTACCTGCGCAAGCTCTGCGAAGAGGCCCTGCCGACGCGGTACGACCCGGTGACGCCGGAAGTGCGGGAACGCATGAATTACGAGCTGGACGTCATCAACAAGATGGGCTTTCCGTCGTACTTCCTCATCGTATGGGACTATGTCAAGTTTGCCCGCGACCACGATATCCCCGTCGGCCCGGGCCGCGGCTCGGCGGCGGGCTCCGTCGTAGCGTATCTGCTGGGGATTACGGGGCTGGACCCGCTGAAATACGACCTCCTCTTTGAACGGTTCCTCAATCCGGAACGGGTGACGATGCCCGATATCGACATGGATTTCTGCTATGAAAACCGCGGCCGCATCATCGACTACGTAACGCGCAAGTACGGCAAGGAACACGTGGCGCTGATCATCACTTTCGGAACGCTGGCTGCCCGGGCAGTCATGCGCGACGTCAGCCGGGCCTTGGCGATTCCTCTCGGCGAAGTCAACCGCTTTATGAAGCTCGTGCCGATGGAATTGGGCCTGACTATCGACCGGGCTCTGCAGATCAGCAAGGAATTCCGCCAGGAATACGAGACGAACAGCACGATTCATCACATGGTCGAAGTGAGCCGCGCCCTTGAAGGAATGGTACGCCATTCGTCGACTCATGCGGCCGGCGTCGTAATTTCCGCTGCTCCGGTAGACGATTACGTGCCCATGCAGTATTCAAAGGAAGGATATTTGACGACCCAGTATGACAAGGATCTGGTTGAAGAGCTGGGCCTGCTCAAGATGGACTTTCTGGGCCTGCGGACGCTGACCGTCATCGGCGATGCCGTCAAGCTCATACGGCAACAGCACGGCGTCGACATCGATATCGACGCCATTCCCCTGGACGACCAGGAGACGTGCAAACTCCTGACGGAGGGCGATACGGCCGGCGTGTTCCAGATGGAATCGTCGGGCATTACGACGCTGGTTAAGGAACTGGCGCCAAAGCATTTCGAAGACATGATTCCCCTCGTCGCCCTGTACCGTCCGGGGCCTTTGGGCAGCGGCATGGTAGAGGATTTCATTAAGGGCAGTCACGGCGAAAAGGAAATCACCTATCTTCATCCCTTGCTGGAGCCGATTTTGAAGGACACGTACGGCGTTATCCTGTATCAGGAACAGGTCATGCAGATCGCTTCCGTCATGGGCGGCTTCTCGTTGGGACAGGCAGATTTGCTGCGTCGGGCCATGGGCAAGAAGAAGGAATCGATCCTGAAAGCCCAACGGGAGAGCTTTTTGGCCGGGACGCAGAAAAATGGCATTTCCGACGACATTGCCAACAAGGTCTTTGATCTCATGGTATACTTCGCCGGCTACGGCTTCAATAAATCCCACTCGGCGGCCTACGCCTACATCGCCTGGCAGACGGCGTATTTGAAGACGCACTACCGGGCGGAATTCATGGCGGCGACGATGACCAGCTTTATCAACGATATCCGCAAGATCAGCTATTACATTTCGGAATGCCGCCGTCACGGCGTCGAGGTGCTGGCACCGGACGTCAACGCCAGTGTATCCATGTTTTCCGTCGAAAACGGCGCCATACGCTTCGGCCTTTCGGCAGTCAAAAGCATCAGCGACGTCGTCATCGAGGCTATCGTCACGAGCCGGGAAAAAGACGGGCCCTTTACGTCGCTCAGCGATTTCTGCAGCCGCGTCGATTACCATATTCTAAACCGCAAGATGCTGGAAAGCCTTATCAAAGGCGGATCTATGGATTCCTTCGGCCGGCCGCGGTCGCAGCTCATCGCCGTACTGGAAGAGGCCATGAGCGTCGGGGCGCAGAAGCAAAAGGACGATGCATCGGGGCAGATGGGCTTGTTCGACGACGGAAACGACACTGCGGCGATGGAATTGGCCTATCCCAATGCTCCCGAATATCCCATGGACATGCTGCTGGCTATGGAAAAGGAATACGACGGCTTCTATTTCAGCGGGCATCCCCTGGAAAAATACGAAGACGTGCTGAAGTCCATGACGCCTCTTTCGGTCCTCTTCGGCGAGGATAACCGGCAGTATGACGGAAAAATGCTGTGCATCGGCGGCCTGGTGACGGGACGGCGGCAGGTGACGACGAAGCGGAACGAGCAGATGGTTATCCTGACGATTGAAGATTACACCGGCTCTATCCCCGTCGTCGTCTTTCCCAAGGCTTTCAGCCAGTATATGAATCTTTGCGTCGTCGATATGGCTGTTTCCGTTCAAGGCCGGGCCGATATTAACGACGACGATATCCAACTCATTGCCGAAACGTTAGCACCCTTAGGAGACCAGCCGGCAGAGGGGCACGCCGTGAGCATGGCCGCAGCCGCCCGCCGGGCCGGCGCACTCTGGCAGCCGGGAAAGGGGACGAAGCTGTTTATCAAGATACCGGCCCATCTGGAACGAAGCGACTTGAGCACGCGCCTGGGCGGCGTATTGGAAAAGCATCACGGCGAAGTCAAGGTATACTTTCACCTCATGGGCAGCCGCCGCACGATTTTGACCGACCCGCGGTATTGGGTAGAAACGGAGGATTCCCTGCGGCAGGAGCTGGAAGCCATGCTGGAGCCGGGCTCTGTCGTGTTGAAGTGAGGCTATGCAGAATTGATATAAATAATATAAAATATTTACAGATAATTATTTTAAATTAAGAAAAAATATGATATACTGTAACCATAGCCTTAGCTTATAAACATAAAAGGAGGGTCTCCCATGACAATAGAACGGTTGAAACAAGTAAAAAACGTGATTTCCGACGTGTACCAAGGCTTTGCCGGATGTTCGACCGGCGGTTGCTGCGGCGTCTCTCTCCCGAAAGAGGACCAGGATAAGCTGAAACAATGGAAGCAGGATATGCAGCAAAAATAAAATAGAGAAGGGCAAAGCCCGTATGACAGAGTATAGTATCTGTCATACGGGCTTTTTTTTGCGCAAGAGATAACATATGCCGGCAGGCGTATCATTCCTGCCGGCATGAAATTCAGATATCATTTTTCTGCGTTCAGCGTGCTGTTGATGCGGACGCCGTTTAAGAAGGGGATTACTGGTTTGGCCGTCGTGCTGACCGTTTCGCGGATGCCTTCGAAGGTCGTCGTCAGCATGAGTTTCAGGCGGTTTGTCTGATTGACCGAGCTGGCGCTGGGGTCGTAGTCGATGGCGACGATATTCGTGTCGGGGAAGGCCGCTTTCAGGGCTTTGATCATGCCCTTGCCCGTTACGTGGTTCGGCAGGCAGGCCCAGGGCTGGAGGCAGACGATGTTCTTCGCGCCCCGCTTGATGAGGTCGATCATATCGCCGGTCAGGAACCAGCCTTCGCCGGCGACGTGGCCGAGGGATAAGTATTCCTTCGCCTCGTCGGCAATGTCGTAAATCGACGTGACCGGGTCGAAATGGCGGCTCTTGGCGACGGCTTCGCAATAGGGCTTGCGGTACCATTCGAGGAGCTTCACCATCGATTTGCTGGCCAGGGCCGACATCCAGCTTCCCGACAGGTATTTCTGGCGGAACTGGGTGTCGAGGAGGCCGTACAGGAAGAAATCCGTCAGGCCGGAGACGATGATTTCCCCGCCTTCTTCTTCGATCATGCGCACGATGTGGTTGTTTGCGATGGGATGGAATTTGACGTAGATTTCGCCGACCAGGCCGATGCGCGGCTTCATCTCTTCGCTCATGTCGATGTTGTCGAATTCGTCGATCATGGCCCGGATGTTTTTCTTAAAGGTCTTGACGTCGGCTTTTATCAGGTCGACCTTGCATTTTTCCTGCCATTTTTTGAACAGGCTTTCGGCCGTGCCCTTTACCTTTTCATAGGGCCGCGTGCGGTATAATACCTGCTGCAGCGCGTCGCCGTATACCATGGCCATGACCAGGCGGTGCCAGAAGCCGATATGAGGCTTGAAGCCCGGCTGGGGATTCAGTCCTTTGGTGTTCAGGGAGATAATAGCTACGTCGCTCATATTGGCGTCGGCCAAGGCTTTGCGGATCATGCCGATGTAATTCGTCGCCCGGCAGCAGCCGCCTGTCTGGGAAATGATGACCGACGTGTGCTTCAGATCGTATTTTCCCGATTTCAGGGCCGTAATGATTTGTCCCAGGGACATGATGGCCGGATAGCAGGCGTCGTTGTGGATATAGGCCAGGCCCGTGTCGATGGCTTCCTGGCCCTGATGGGGCAGGAGCTCGATGTGGTAGCCTTCGTGGGCGAAGGCCGCTTCGAACATGGGAAAGTGAATCGGCGTCATAGACGGAGCCAAAATGACGTTCGTCTTCTTGTCGGCCTCCGTGAACAAGGCCTTGTGGTACGAATAGGGTTCCGTCGCTTCCGTGCTTGGTTTCCGGTGATTCATGACGAATAAGAGGGAGCGCAGGCGGATGCGGATGGCGCCGAGGTTGGACCCTTCGTCGATTTTCAGCAATGTATGGATTTTATGACCCTGAGCCAGGATTTCCTGTACCTGGTCGGCGACGATGGCGTCGAGGCCGCAGCCGAAGGAGTTGAGTTCGACTAATTCCAGATTGGGCTGCGTAACGATGTACTGCGCTGCCCGATACAGGCGGGAATGGTAGGACCACTGGTCGACGACGCGCAGTTCCTCCGGCAGGTGTCCTAGGGGAGCGACGCCGTCTTCTGTCAGGACGGCCAGGCCCAGGCTGTTGATGAGCTCGGGGATGCCGTGATTGATTTCCGGGTCGATGTGATAGGGACGGCCGCAGAGGACGATGGCCCTGTCGCCGTCTTTTGCCAGCCGTTCCAGCGTGGCCTTGGTCAGGTCGCGGTATTTCTGTTTATACGCTTCTTCCTCGTCCCAGGCGGCCAGGGCGGCTTCCTTGATTTCCTTCTTGCCGATATTCCATACGCGCAGCTCTTCCTGCAGGCGCGGTACGATGCGTTTTTTATCGTGAAGCGGCAGGAAGGGGCAGAGGTAGAGGGTGTTCGTGTCAGACAGGCGTTCCACCATATTGTGGCGGATGACTTCGGGATAGCTCATGACCATGGGGCAGTTGAAGCTGTTGTCCCGGCTGCCTTCCTGGGGGCCGTTTTGGATGCAGGGATAGAAAATGCGGTCTACGCCCTTTTCCAGCAGGTTTTCGATGTGGCCGTGGACGAGCTTGGCCGGATAGCAGGCCGAATCGGAGGGGACCGTGTCCATGGCCTTTTCAAACAGTTCCTTGGAGGATGGGTCGGACAAGACGACAGTGTAGCCCAGCTTGGTGAAGAAAGTAAACCAGAAGGGATAGTCTTCGTACATGTTCAGCACGCGGGGAATGCCGACGGTGCCGCGGGGGCCCTGCTCCAGCGGTTTGTACTGGTTGAACAGCAAATTGTACTTGACCTTGTACATGTTGGGCAGCGCTTCCTTGCGGGCTGTCGTCGAGCCGGCGGCGCCCCGTTCGCAGCGGTTGCCCGTAATGAAGGAACGGCCGTCGTTGAAGGTGTTGACCGTCAGCAGGCAGTTATTCGTGCACAGGCCGCAGTGGCGGATCGACGTGGCGACGGATAGGCCGGCCAGATCCTGCCGGCTGAGCAGCGTCGTCTTGGCGTGGTCGCTATGGTAGGACGAGCGGCAGATAAGCCCCATGCCGAAGGCTCCCATGAGGCCGGCGATGGCCGGCCGGATGACCTGGCGGCCCAGGAGCTTTTCAAAAGCCCGCAGCACGGCGTCGTTGTAGAAGGTGCCGCCCTGGACGACGATGTATTTGCCCAGCTTTTCCGGGTCTTTTACTTTTATTACTTTATATAAGGCGTTCTTGATGACCGAGTAGGACAGGCCGGCGGAAATATCCGCGAGGGTCGCTCCTTCCTTCTGGGCCTGCTTGACCTTGGAATTCATGAAAACGGTGCAGCGCGAGCCCAGGTCGATAGGGCTTTTGGCCATCAGGGCTGCCTTGGAAAACTCTTCGATAGACAGGTTCAGCGACTTGGCGAAGGTGTCGAGGAATGAGCCGCAGCCTGACGAGCAGGCTTCGTTGAGGAGGATGTCCTCGATGTGGCCGTCCTTTAAGCGGCTGCATTTCATGTCCTGCCCGCCGATGTCGAGGATGAAATCGACGTCAGGGCAGAAATGGGCTGCCGCCTGATAGTGGGCGATGGTTTCGACTTCGCCGATATCGAGGTGCAGCGCTTCTTTCAGCAGGGCTTCGCCGTAGCCCGTAATGCCGGTCTTGGCGATAAACGCGCCGTCGGGCAGGCGGCTGTACACTTCTTCGATGATCTTTTTGGCGGCCATGAGCGGGCTGCCTTCGTTATTCTGATAGTGCGTATAGAGGATTTTCAGGTCTTCGCTCAGCAGGACGGCCTTGATCGTCGTCGAGCCGGCGTCGAGGCCCAGGTAGCACGGCCCGCTGTAGGCGGCCAGGTCGCCGTAGGGGACGGTATGCTGCGAGTGGCGCTGCTGAAATTCGCGCAGCTCTTCTTCGCTGTCGAAGAGGGGATCGATGCGGTCCGATTTTGCCAGAGACGATTCGTCGACGTTTTTCAGCTGTCCCATGAGGTTCATGAAGGATACAGGCGTTTCGTCGAAGCTGCCCAGAGCCGCGCCGATGGCTACGTATACCTGGGCGTTTTCCGGCGCGACGACGTGGTCGTCGTCTAAATGAAGGGTCTTGGCGAACTGACGGCGCAGCTGCGGCAAATAGGTCAGCGGGCCGCCGAGGAAGCAGACCGTGCCCTTGATGGGACGGCCGCAGGCCAGGCCTGTAATCGTCTGGAAGACGATGGACTGGAAGACCGACGCGGCGACGTTTTCCTTGCTGGCCCCTTCGTTGAGGAGGGCCTGGATATCCGTTTTGGCGAATACGCCGCAGCGGGCGGCGATGGGATACAGGGTATCCGATTTTTCGGCCAGATCGTTTAAGCCGCTGGCGTCGGTGTGGAGCAGCGTGGCCATCTGGTCGATGAACGCGCCCGTGCCGCCGGCGCAGTTGCCGTTCATGCGGTGTTCGTTGCCGCCGGTCAGATAGGTAATCTTCGCGTCTTCGCCGCCCAGCTCGATAATGACGTCCGACTGGGGGTAATAGGTGCGGACGGCCTTCGTGCCGGCGATGACTTCCTGAACGAAGGCGATGCCCAGGTAGTCTGCCAGGGCGATGCCGCCGGAGCCTGTAATGGCAATGGTGATTTGTTGGTCACCGAAAATCTCATAGGCATTTTGCAGCAAATCCCACACCTTTTGGCGAATGTCCGTGTAGTGGCGGACATAGCACGCGTGCAGGCATTGCTTGGCGTCGTTGAGGACGGCGATCTTTACCGTCGTCGAACCAATGTCAATGCCTATATGTAATATGTTTTTCATGTGAGTCACCTTATCGGCTGCAAAGCCGATCTTTCTGATAATCTATAGATGCAGGCGCCGCGTTTAAAGGAATACGGCGCATATAAGTCTACTCTATATTGTACCATATGGAGTCAAAACTGTAAGGTGCCGGAATGAGAATTCATATGAAAATTTTACCTCCACCTATGAGCGATACGTATACAATTACTTCCTTTTGTTTACTCTTTTGTGTTACAATAACATATAGTTAAGAGACAATATAGGAGGTACTCATGAAAAAATTTGTGACAGAACATCAGTCTCCGTACTTGGACCTGAGCGCAGAAGTATCGGAAATTTTATATGAAGGCAAATCTGATTTTCAGGATATTATCGTAGCCGATTCGAAGGAATTCGGCCGTATGCTCGTGCTGGACGGCGTGTTCCAGACGTCTGACAAGGACGAGTTTATTTATCACGAATGCATTACCCATATCCCGCTGTTTTTGCATCCCAATCCGAAAAACGTCCTCATCATCGGCGGCGGCGACGGCGGCGCAGCTCGTGAAGCCGTGCGCCATCCCGAAGTAGAACACGTCACGATGGTCGACATCGACGGCAAGGTCATTGAGCTGTCGAAGCAGTTTTTCCCGGCGATTTCCAAAGCCATGCGGGAAAACAATCCGAAGCTGACCGTCAAGGTCGGCGACGGCATTGCCTTCATGCGCGAAGCGAAGGATTTCTACGACGTCATCATCGTCGACTGCTCCGATCCGGTCGGCCCCGGCGAAGGCTTGTTTACGTATGAATTCTATAAAGACACCTTTAAGGCATTGAAGGAAGACGGCTTGTTTGTACAGCAGACGGAATCTCCCTTTATGCACAGCAAGCTCGTGCGGGAAATCAAGGACTGCGTGTCCGATATCTTCCCCATTACGCGCCTGTACACGGCCTTCATTCCCCTGTATCCGACGGGCATGCACTGCTTTACTATGGGCTCGAAGAAGTACGATCCCCTGACATGGGAACCGAACCGCAAGCGCACCTTCCCGACGAAATACTACAACGAAGGCATCCAGCGCAGCGCTTTCGTACTGCCGAACTTCGTAAAAGACGTCCTGTATGGGGAAAAAGATCGCTAAGCGAAAAAAGTACATAAAAAATATAATTTTGCTATTGACATTGCATCTGTGAAATGATATTATAATCTACGTTGACGGCGCTTATAGCGCAGCTAAGGGCGCTGTCGCGCAGATTACAATATGGCGGGTATGGTGAAGCGGTCAACACGGCGGATTGTGGCTCCGTTACGCAAGGGTTCGAATCCCTTTACTCGCCCCATAGGGGTATAGCCAAGTGGTAAGGCACCGGACTTTGACTCCGCTATGCGCTGGTTCGAATCCAGCTACCCCTGCCAGCCATGATTCACTAGCTCAGTCGGTAGAGCACCTGACTTTTAATCAGGGTGTCCCGAGTTCGAATCTCGGGTGAATCACCAGTTGGAAAACCGTCTCTCAAGAGGCGGTTTTTTTGTTATTTTTGTTTGCGCGTACTGCAAATTCATTTATAAAGAAGAGCAAGGATATATCTTTATCAGGGGTATATCCTTGCTCTTTTTTGTGTAATTCCCATATGCATGTATGAAGAATAGGAATATCAATAAAAAATATTTTCAATGTAATAAATATATGTTATACTTAATAAAAATAATTATATATGGTAAAAATAGGTTTCCTGTAATTGAAAAGTTTTGAAGCGCGTAGAAAAAATGTTCAATTAAATTTTAAATTGTGTCAAATGTTTTTTTTGCATTTTATGTCATGGATTTTATTTTTTTTTGAAATTTAACGTTATTCTGAACATGCCTGAGCCTGCCGAGGTATAGACGCAGGCAGGAAAACGTCCATGTTCAAATTTAAAATTGGAGGGTGCAATGAATAGGTTATTCAAAGTCATATTTAATAGAAATAAATGCTGTTATGAAGTTGTTTCTGAACTGGCGCGCAGCTGCGGAAGATGTAAAAGCAGTGTAATAAAAGGGGCTGAAAAAGGCAGTCTTGCGGCTGCGGTGCTGCTGATGCTGTCTTATCCCCTAGGGCCAGTCAACGCAGCATATGAGACGCTGTTCGATTCGGACGGTGTTAGTGTCTCCTATGATGAAGGGACGAAGAAACTGCTTATACGCCATGACGGCAGAGATACGGAAGTGGACGGCCGTTTTATTATAAGCGGCGGCACATATGACAGCTATCTTATGACGATTACCTATAATCCAGATACACAGAACTTTACAGTTGTAAAAAAGGGAACAGCTGAACCGCGTCCGGCGCTAGCCTCCATGGCAGCTGCTGTTTCAAACATCGGCATTTCTGCTGCTCCGACGGCTGCTGATGATGCATCGGCAGCATCGAATGTTGTCTATGATAGTAATTCTAATAGTGTCGTCATTCTTAATTCAGATGGCAGTATCCCTTCAGACTCCGGTAATGGCCCAGTTAAAGACAGTATATTGCTGAATCCGAGCAGCACTACGCATACTGTGAATACATCTAATTCTCAAAAATCTATTTTAATCGGTACAGATGCCCGTGTAGGACATGACGATGCCTTTGATGAAGTAACGACTAGAGCCGGGTACAGCGCTAAAAATGAAAAAAATGGGGAAAGCAATATAGTAATCGGCAATGATGCCCGTGTTATTACCAATTACTATGAAGGCCCGAAATCCAGCCATGAATACAAAAAGAGCGTAATTGGGACGGCTAAGAATCGTGATAACAATACTGTAATTGGTAATGGAGCAATGTCATCTGGCCGGGAAACTGTTGTTCTTGGATTTGGCGCATCTACAGTCGTCGATCCCGATGATACCAACGCATATAATGACTACGCTGTAGCCATTGGCTCAAAGGCTCGTTCCCAAGGATATGGGTCTGTCGCTATTGGCTATGCTGCGCAGGTCACAGGATATGACTCTATTGTTATCGGGAGCAGTGTTCCAACAAACAAATCCATGTATACATTGGGATTAGCGCGAGACAGCGTTGTTATTGGCTCAAATTCAATTGGCTTTGAAAATACCAGCATATCTGTGGGACGGAGAAATTTGGTTGGGGTTCCTAATCCTGATTTAATTACGCAAGACGCTAAGGGGTATTGGATTTTAAAAGCCACGGCAATTCACGATATGAAGACTGCAGACAGCGTGGCTGTCGGCACCTCGCTTGTCGTACCCAGCCAGGGAAGCGTGGCTTTGGGGAAGATGAACTATGCGAAAGGAACGGCGAGTACTGCTGTCGGGAAAGGCGTGCAAGCTCTAAGCAATGGTGCGATTGCTATTGGTCAAGGGGCGCCGATTGATGGCGTACTGCCGGACGAATATTGGAAGCTTGACTTGGTAGATAAGACAAACATTGCGGGGGATGTCCTGGCAGGATCTAGGAGCAGACCTTTAAAAAAATACAGAGAGTATTTATCTGCAGATGACCCCGGAGGATTTCGCGTTATCGGTGAGAATGCCGTCGGTATAGGCTCATACGGACAGGTACGCGGCGATGGCGCAGTTATGATTGCTTCTGGAGCAGCTCCTTTTGATGCTTCCAATCAGAAAGCATATGAAGCAGAAAACATGGCAGTACAGCAGGCAAAATTAGATATTGCTGCCAAAGAGGGAGTATTAGAAGCCATAGAGAAGCAGAAAGATAAGAACAGCCCGATTACTGATAAGAATACAAAGGATCTTGCAATCTATCTTGAAAAGACGTATGGGATTGGTTATGACGCAGAGCATGATTTTGCTGGAACTATTGCGGACACTTTGAGTCGTAATATAGTTGAATCTAAACTGAGTGCAGCAAAACTAGCGTCTGATTTCCGCAAAAAATGGCTTGAAGGCAAATATTCTTTCGTCGAAGGCGAGGCTGCTGTCGGCTTAGGCCGTTTCGTACAGGTCCATGGTGACCGCGCACTGGCTATTGGGGATCATGCTATTGTAGGCGACGGAGCCGACAAGACTGCAGACGACGCCATTGCTATGGGCGGGTATGCAAAAGTTACTGGAAAGAACTCATTAGTCTTCGGTTTTGGCGGAATGGAAAGAATTCATATGGATGGGACGGCAGAGACGCTAACGGAGCCGCAGTTTAATCTTGTTTCCGGGGCACGTTCTATCTTATTGGGCAGCTACAGCAAGGTGCTTGGAGATAATGCCTTTGGAATCGGCAATAACCTCAGCGTAGACGTAGATTACGGTATTTCTTTGGGAGACTATTCGTCTGTTTCTGGAGCGTACGGCTTGAATTTTGGCTACAATGGAACGGTAGACGGCAAAAATGGGATCAATATAGGTTCAATGGGGAAGGCTGCAGCAGAAAACGCCTTGAATTTTGGGACAGAAGGGATGTCCAGCGGTACCGATTCTATCAATATCGGCACGGAAGGCAGGGCGACGATGAATAACGCCATATCCATTGGCTATCGGGGACAGGCGACGGGCGACAGTACGATTGCGCTTGGCGGCTTCAGTATTGCCGATCATGATAACTCTATTGCGATTGGCGCCAATGGAACGGTACATGCTGTAAATTCTGCATCTGTCGGAGTGGGATCTGCCGTGATGGCGCGGAATTCTTTGTCTCTTGGA
Organism: Megasphaera sp. An286; assembly: GCF_002163455.1. Classification (NCBI taxonomy): domain Bacteria; kingdom Bacillati; phylum Bacillota; class Negativicutes; order Veillonellales; family Veillonellaceae; genus Megasphaera; species Megasphaera sp. An286. The sequence goes on from NZ_NFIY01000001.1 coordinate 15,144, forward strand.
AATTCGAATGCCATTGCGATTAACCGCAGCATTCCCTTGGGAGTTTTGGCTGATGATGATATTGCGCATGCCCTGACAACGGCCAAAGCTACACTGGATAATGGAGGCGTAATTGCTTCCAATATTGCGGAGGCTCAAAAGGAAAATGATGCTGCAAAACTGCAGGTGTGGACCGCTTACAAGCAGGAGGCTTTTGAGGCTATCGGAAAAGACGGAATAGCCGCGCAAATTGATAAGTATCAGAAGGCGTATGACGAGTCCAATGCCGTATCCGGAGCGCAGCGCGATGAAGATGCTATTGCTGCTGCCAAAAAGAATTTGGATTTATGGATGGCTTATCAACAAGAGGTTCAGCCCCTTTCCAATGTGACGGCAATCGGGACGGCGGCAGAATTTAAAGCTCTTCGAGATAAGTTGTTGGGCGACAATTTTATCGCCGATGAACGCCGGTTAACGCCAGAGGAATCGGCGCGATACCGAATCTTGGCGGCAAAGCGGTATGATGTTCCGCTCCATGACGTCGTGGCATTAGGGAATAACATTACGGAAACAACGCTGAATTCAGTTTTCCTGGGAAATAAGGCTGCGTATGTGTCCTTTAACCCTGAAAATGTTACGCCGGCTCAGCCACTTTTGAATGCTGACGGAAAGAACATCATACAGGCCGACGGCACGATTGCTTATACTCCTGTTGCTGATGAAGGGAATACGACTAGAGGAATAGATACTTCATATACTAATGAAGTGGTGTATACGTATCGGAGAAATAAAGACGGACAAATTGAAATCATTCGCGTGTCTCACGATTTTGCCGGAGCCAGGAATGTTGTCGGAGTAGTCAGTGTCGGCGGTGAAGTTGCCGGATACGATCAAAAAACGATTAAGGTGACGGATCCTGAGACGGGACAGATTGTCGATAAAACCGTGAAAATTCCGATTGTCGCTACGAGACGTATTCAGAATGTCGCGCCGGGACTACTGTCGCCTACATCGTCAGATGCCGTTAACGGCAGTCAGTTGTATGCGTTAGGTCATGTTGTCGGTAATTTGGCAACCAGCGTGGCCGATCAAATTGGATCCAATACGACGATTACAGAGGACGGAAAAGTTGTGTTTGACGATGGAGCATATGGAATCGGCGGCACAAAAGAGGCACCGACTCATGCATATAATCTCGTTGATTTTATTAATATGCGTCGCATAGAGCTCCGGGGCGATACCGATTGGCATCGGGGCAAAGACGGGCAATGGCAGATGATAAGCAATAGTCCGGGGATGGCTGAAATTCATGCGAAAACGACGGCAGACGGGCATACGGTATATGAAGTACATGTAGATCAGTTTATGGATACACAGGCCCGAAACGGCAATACCGTTGTCAAAGCCGAGGATAACTACTGGTATGAAACAGCTGAGTTAGAGGATAAAACGTATATTCCCGAAGAAAACAAGTGGTATGCAAAAGCCGATGCCGCTGTCAATGAAAGGCAAGCTGACGGGAAATGGTATGCGAAAGCTGATATTCAGGATAAGGCTTATGTCAATGGCAAATGGTACAACAACAGCGATTTGGGAAAGGATGGAAAAACCTTTTATGAAAGCGATCAGAACTGGTATAATACATCCGATATGGTCAACGGCAAGCCTGCTGCTAATGCACGCCCTGTAGCGGCTCCTGATGAAGCAGCTGTTTCTGAAGCGGCAGTTGATCCTGTTTCGAATCCGAATAAAGCTGTGTTAGAAAATGTGCTTATTGATCCGAATAACCATACTCCGACGCTGCTGAACGGCATAGAAAGCCTGTTTGAGACGACGGTGACGGGAAACGGCGTCAAGGAGAACACGGAATTGGGGGATATAGGCCTCGGTACCAATACGTTTATTGCGGCGCTGAATGACTCTCCTGCTGAAAAAAGCCATTATGCGGCGACAGTCGGCGACTTGAAAAAAATGTCAGACACGCCTCTGTTTTTCTCTGGCAATGCCGGAACTGCTGACGAATCAGAGAATGGAGCGAATACCTTCCCTAGAAAATTGAGTCAAAATATCAACATAGTAGGCGATATAGAGCTGTCGAAAACCGATGCAGCCGGGAAAGCGAAAGAATTAGCTGCTATGGTAACAAACGGCAATATCGGCGTTGTATCTGACGGCAAAGAAACGCTGACGATAAAAATGGCTTCTGATTTGAAGGGGCTTCATTCTATTACGACGACGGAAACGTCAGACGACGGTACGACACGGACAACTGTCGTAAATGGATCTGGCGTGGAAACGAATGGACATGTCGTCATGACAGGCGGCAGCACAGGGGACAATACCGCTCCTAAGGCGGATATGATTGTCGTGCAGGGGATGCCTGGCGCAGACTCTGCAAAGGATACAGGAACAGGATCTGGCAGTGAAAGCTCTCTATCGTATATGGATCGGATTCAATATACGGATAGTGCCAGCAAGGCGCATCAAGTGGCGACGCTTGATGATGGATGGTTCTTGCAGGCCAATGGAAATAGTCCGGTTTCTGTCAAGCTGAATGATACGGTTCAGCTGAAAGACGGAATCAATGCAAAGGTTTCTCCTATTGCGTCAAAGGGCGGAATTCATACGTTTCAAATTAATGTAACTGGTCTGCCGCTGGTATTTTCGGACAACGAGGGCAGCATACTGACGAAGATAGGCGATGTCTATTACCGGGAGGAAGATATCGAAAACGGCTCTCCGAAGCCGGGTGCTGACGCTATCTCACCGAATCAGATACGAGCTGCCATTTCCTTAGTCGGTGCTGACGGGAGCAGGACGAATCCGCTGCAGCTTGAAAATCTGGGCAGCGGACTTATGGCGAAAGACGGCAGTTCTGTATTGCTGTCTGAAGTGACAGACGATAACCCCGTTTGGAATAATGCCGTCAATGTAGGCGATTTGAAGAATGCTGTTGCTTCGCTGACGACAGGCAGCGCTGGCGGAGGATTCGGCTTGACCGGCAATGACTGGAGTAAGGCGGTAATGCAGGATTTGGGAAATACGATAGCTGTTCAGGGCGGTATGACGGACAGTGAAGCGCGTACAGATGTGAATACCTATGTCAGCGTTCAGGAACGTCAGGGAAAAAACATTTTGGTCGTGGAAATGGCTAAAAATCTGCAGGATTTAACATCTCTGTCGGCTAGCCAGGACGTATCTGGCAGTGACGGACAGTCTGTGCGTCAGACGACGATTCTTGACGGAAATGGCGTTGTAATCCGGACAGAAACGCAGGGAGACAATCCGACGACGACAGTCCATACGAAGTTGACTGAACAAGGATTGGAAACAACAGAATCCATAGCTATTGCCGGAGGCGGTAAAGACGGTCCGGCCGCTGTATTGAATAAAGACGAGGACGGCGCCGGGCATATTATTCTCCAAAGCAGCGGCAATGGTGGAGAAGTTCCCAAGGCCGATATTTTGGTTAGCCGCGGAGATGGTGCGCTGGATAACAATACTGGAATATATGAAGACAAGCCGTATATGGATCGCCTGCAATATACAGACAGTGCGCTGAAGGTTCACCGTGTAGCCACCCTTGATGATGGCTTTATATTGGATACGAACGGCAATAATAAGAAAAAGGTTTTCTTAAATCAAACCGTTAATGTCGTAGACGGCGTCAATACAGCTGTATCAGAGATTAACGATAATGAGGGAATATACTCGTTTCATGTCGACGTGACTGGCTTGCCTATGGAATATGTCGATGCAGACGGACAGGTACTCGTACGCATTGGCGATACCTTCTATACGAAAAACAGCATAAAGGATGGCTCTGCTTCCGGAGCAACAGAAGGTACCCCTGTCAATATTCGCCTGACAGAAGCAGCTGGCCGCGGAGAAGGTGATGTACCGACGCTGACTCAGGTAGGCAGCGGTCGCCGGAGCGGTGCGAGAACAGATAGTACCCCGTGGGAGGCTTTCTTTGACTCGGCTTCCGAAAAGACGGTTGCACCGATGCTGACTAATGGCGCCAACATCGGCGATGTAAAAGCAGCTATTGAATATATTGCAAAAGCTGGAACCGGAACTGGTGAAACAGGCGGGTTTGGTCTGAAGGGCAACAACGGTACTGTACGGCAGGATCTGGGGAGTGTCATTGCGGTGAGAGGCGGTATGGATGATACTGCCAAGCGCACGGATGAAAATACATATGTCAGCGTTCAGGGCGAGACCAAAGAACTCGTTGTAGAACTGGCTAAAGACCTGAAAGGGCTGACATCGGTAACGACGACTGGTGAAAATGGAACGAAGACCGTTCTCAGCGGTACAGGAGTAGAGGCGTTGCGGACGACTAAAGACGAGCAGGGCAGCGAAATTGTTGAGAAAACTGCTCTTACTGCAGGCGGAGTATCCCTTGAAGACGGAAAAGGAGGTTCGTACACGGCTTCTGCAGACGGAAGCATTATTCGGGATGCTGAAGGCAACCAGACCGAAACAAACAGCGGCGGCATTGTAATTACTGCTGCCGGTCGTGAGTCCGTATCGCTGACAGAAACTGGTTTGAATAATGGTGGAAACCAGATTCAGCATGTTGCCAGTGGTCTGACAGATGAGAACGGAAAAGCAATTGATGATTTATCGAAGGCCGTCGATACTAACGCTGTAAATGTCGGTGACTTAAAGAGCGTGTATAATGCATTGACGACCAATTTGTCCAACACCGTAAATACGCAGCCTTTAACCTTTAAAGGTGACAGCGGTGCGCCTATTACCCGCAAACTTGGAGATACGCTGGCCATTAAAGGCGGGGCCGGCGGTACGCTGACTTCGGGAAATATCGGCGTTGTGTCTGATGGCAGCGATACGCTGAATATCGAACTGGCTGACACGCTTACAGGGCTGAAAGGCATTACTTCTGATACAATTACTGCCAATAGTTCGCTGACTGTCGGCAAGGAAAAAGATCAGACTACAATACTCGGTTCGGAAATGATTTCCGATAAGAATGGCAGCAAAACGACTATAAGCGGCAACCAGATTCATACATCTGATGCATCGGGAAATCATACGATGCATATTGATGGTGACCGCATCATTGTACAAAATAACGAAAATGGGCCTGGTGGCGGCAGCAAGAGTATCTTTGGTTCGGATCAGATTTATCACGTTGACGGCAGCGGAAACGAGGTAGCTATTCAAGGCGATACGATTACGGCCCGCGGCAAAGACAATCAGGGCAATATGCATGAGACGGAAATAAATCAGAGCGGCGTTGCTTCTTCCGCAACGGATCAGGACGGCACTGTCGTTCGTGCCGCCGTCATTGATGACGGCGGCCTGACGGTTCGGGCTAATCCGCTGAAGCGTCAGGACGGCACTGTGTTACAGGACAGTGACGGCAATCCTGTTTATGGGACGGAGACGCATGTAGCTGAAACGGGTGTTGTCATTGTCGGTGCTTCGGAGTCTGGGCGAGTATCTGCTGTTTCCCTGACAGCAGACGGACTCAATAACGGTGGGAATCGCATTACAAACGTTGCCCCTGGCGTAGATGCGACCGATGCTGTCAACGTGTCGCAGCTTCATGGCATGGAATCCAATCTTCGCAATGAAATCGGCGATGTAGGTGCCGCATCGGCAGCATTAGCCGGCTTGAAGCCTATTCAGTATGATCCGCTGGAACCGACACAGCTCATGGCTGCTGCCGGTACCTATCGAGGCAAGCAGTCGGTGGCTCTGGGGATTGCTCATTACAAAAATGAAGATCTGATGTTCCATTTCGGCGCGACCATCGGTTCTGCTCATACGATGGCCAATATCGGCGTTACCTATAAATTCGGAAGTCATGATGAAAAGAAGGTGATTCCGGAACGGTACAAAGCAGGCCCTATTAGTTCGGCATATGTCATGCAGGATGAAATTACGGCTCTTAAGGCAGAGAATGCACGCATGCAGGCTGATGGAGAAAAGCTCAGTGCGGCATACAGCGAATTGAATGAAATGTATAAGCAGGTACAGAAGGACAATGAGGAAATGAAACGCCAGCTTGCCTATTTGATGGAGCGCGTAAAGGGATAAGAGAGAAACATATTCTATATAAAAAAGAGAATCTGTCCGCACGGACAGATTCTCTTTTTGCATGAGTACATCTGCATTTACCAGAAGAAAATGATCATATCGAGGATAAAGGTCGGAATAAGAATGGCACAGGACCAACCCATATATCCAAAGAAACTGGGCATTTTGATCTTGTTTTCTTCGGCGATGGATTTGACCATGAAGTTCGGCGCGTTGCCGATATAGGTGTTTGCCCCCATGAATACGGCGCCGGCCGAAATGGCTTCCAGCATGAGCTGGGACACCGTGCCGACGGAGGTTGCGATGCCCTGCGTCGCGCCGAGGGCTCCCGCCGTCTGGAGGAAGACGAGATATGTCGGCGTGTTGTCCAGGAAGGACGACAGGGCCCCCGTTGCCCAGAACATCTGCCACGGTTCGGACAAGCCCAGTTCCGCGCCGTGGGTCTTCAGGAAGATCAGGGCCGGAATCATGGTGATGAAGATGCCGATGAACAGCTTCGCCACTTCAGCGATGGGCGCGTAGGTAAATTCGTTGAGCTGACGCGTTTCCGTCTTCGTCGTCTTGAGGGATAAGTACGCTGCCAGCAGTATGAGGATGATTTCGACTACCGTCGCATAGGGAAAGACGATTTCATCGTATACGGGAATGCCCGCCCCGTTGGCGAAGAAGGCGAATTCCTTAGGAAGGACGCCGTTGGCGACGACGCCGACGATGATCAGGGCGATGAAGACGATGTTGTGCGCGCCTTCAACGCGGATCGGTTCTTTTTCAGCAGGCTGGTTATCCTGGGGCGAACGGCCGGCGGCCAGCTCCTTTTTGTACAAATGGGAATCGAGGAAGAAAAAGACGAGGAACAGGATGACCATATTAAACAATAAAATAGGCAGGAGATGGAAGGTCCAGGTAAAGGGGACGCCGCGCTGGAAGCCCATGAACAGGGGCGGGTCGCCGAGGGGCGTCAGGCAGCCGCCGATGTTGGCGACGAGGAAGATGAAGAATACGATGACGTGGACCTTTTTCTGCCGCCAGGCGTTGGCCTTGATGACCGGCCGGATCATGAGCATGGCTGCGCCGGTCGTGCCGACCCAGCTGGCCAGGACGGTGCCGATGAGCAGGAGGAGGGCGTTGATCTTGGGCGTACCTGCTAAGGTCCCCTTGACGGCGATGCCGCCGGCGACGACGAACAGGCCGAAGAGGAGGACGATAAAGGGAACGTAATCGATCAATACCGATTCCAGGAGCCGGAACAGGGCTTCGCCCATGCCGTACGCCGCGGCGAAGGGAACGAGGAAGACCAGCGACCAGCCGATAGCCACGGCAAGCATGTTTTTTTCCCACCAGTGGGGCTTGACGAGGGGGCAGATAGCGATGGACAAGAGCATGCCGACGAAGGGGATAATGCTCCAGGCCGGCAGGGTGGCGCTGACGATAGCGTGAGCGCCGCCTTCGCTGGCGAACGCTGCCGGAACAGACGTCAGGCAGAGCAGCAGCGCAAGGCATAAGGGACGGAATAAGGTTTTCATTTCGGTAACAACCGCCTTTCTTTTGGAAATACAAGCCGTTTCCATGTATTACTTACAATTATAACATAAGTTGGAGAATGAATGTACTAAATTTTAGAAAAGATGAGTATAACGTATAACATGCCGCAATGAGCAGGGATACTTGCCGATGTTATATGCCGAAATGACATGGCGCGACAGATTTTTTCGCAGAAATCTGTTTTTTCGTAAAGAAAAAGAAGGATTTTGGCGACGTATAGAGAAATTATCTATATAGAAAGGGTAAGACAGGAGGGATTCATATGAAACAATATAACAACATCATCGTTCCGACGGACGGCTCGGTTAACTCCAAGCGGGCGCTGGAACATGCCGTCGTCATCGCTTCGGCCTTGGGAGCTACGATTACGTTGGTATATGTGGCGAATATCGTATCGGTAATCTCTAACTTCGACCAAATTCCGAATGCCAGCGGATACGTGACGGAACAAGTCGCTCTGGATATGGAAGAGGAAGGCAAGAGCATTCTCGACGACTATGCGAAGGTCATTCCGCAGAATATCGAAGTCAAGAGCGTTTTTGAAGTCGGCTCTCCGGGACCGGCCGTATTGTCTGTCGCTAAAAAGTACAACGCCGACCTCATCGTCATGGGAAGCCGCGGCTTAGGGCCTTTGAAAGGTCTGTTCATGGGATCTGTCAGCAGCTACGTCGTCACGCATTCCGTTTGCCCCGTATTGATTGTCAAATAAGCGGGGAACTGGGCGGATACAAGGGTATTTTGCATTCCGTAATTTCATAAGATGAAAGACGATAAAAAAGAAGGAATTTCCCAACGTATATAGAAGTTATTTAATATAAAGACCTGCTAGACCTAATCGACAGGAGGGATTCATATGACAAAGTACAACTCGATCCTCGTTCCGATTGATGGTTCTGACAACGCCAAACGGGCATTGGAACAAGCCGTTGACCTCGCGACGACTTACGGCGCTTCTATTACGTTGGCCTATGTGGCTCATGATATCGCCCCGCTGGCAAATTTCGACCAAATTTCCACGGCGACGGAATACGTAAAAGAGCACCTGCCTCAGGATATGGAAAAAGAGGGCCAGGTATTTCTCGACGGTATTGCGAAGACCGTACCGGAGTCGATTCCCGTCAAAAGCGTATTTGCTGTCGGTTCTCCGGGACCGGCTATCGTAAAAGCGGCGAAGGACGGCGATTTCGATTTAATCGTCATGGGAAGCCGGGGCTTAGGACCGCTGAAAGGGCTGTTCCTCGGGTCTGTCAGCAGTTATGTCGTTACTCGTGCGGGATGCTCCGTGCTGATTGTAAAATAATGGTATAAGAGAAGGCTTTGTCCCTCGCAAGGCGGGACAAAGTCTTTTTTTCATGTATGGGATTTGCCTATTTTGTGATATACTGATGATGCGCAGGAATACGACTGCGCGATACTATGACTACTACATGCCTGGGAGGCAGCACATATGATATGGAAAAATAATACAGAGTGGCTGAATCGGCAAATCAGCGATTGGGCCGCTAAAGGCTGGATTTCTGCGGAGGCAGAACAGAACATACGGCAGTCCTGCCGGAGACAGGGCGTTACGGGCTGGCCGGCCCTGGTGTATACGGCCTTAGCCATCGTGACCTGTTCTATTCTCGGCGTCGCCTTGATCTGGGGCGCCGCTTACGTGTGGTATCACATTTCCGTCGCCCTGCGGATGGCTCTGGCTGTCGTCCTGCTGGTCCTTTCGCAAAGCGGCGTGGCTCTGGCCTTGTTTCAAAATCGTCAGGGGACGCTGCTGGGAGAAGGCGTCGCCTTAGCCCAGTGCATAGCCGTATTTGTGACGATGGCCATGGCGGGACAGACCTTTTATCTGGGTTGGGATACGCCGGCCTATATTTTCACCTGCGCTGTCCTGAGCCTGCCGGCGGCGTACCTGCTGCGAGCTGTGGGGGCCGTCGTGGTGTATTGCCTTGCCGTGCTGGTTTGGGCGGCTCTGGGCGGGTATATCAACGCGCCGGGAGGAGCGGCCTTTTTCTGGCTCTTCGTCGTCCTGCCGCTTCCGATGTACCGCCTGCTGGTGCAGCAGAAGGACGAGGTCCGATTATCTGTTTTCTCCTGGACGGTCACTGTCACAGTGTTCGCCGCCTTCGGACTGGCTACGCGCAATGCGGCGTACATTCCCTTTTTGCTGCTGTCGGCTTTGGCGGCGGTCATTATGCTGACGGGGTATTCCATCGATATCCGCAAGTCCTGGGGCGTTCCGTTCCGCTGGTTCGGGCGCTTTGCCGCGGCGGCGTCGCTGCTTATTTCCTGTATGCCCGTCTCCTGGTACGGCGTCGCCGATATTCAGGGCTTTCATTGGACGACGATGACCATCTTGTTCCTCCTGTTTCTGCTGATCATCGCCCTGCTGGCCCGGGGCGTCAAGACGCGCCTTTGGGGGCCGGTGATATATTCCTTTATCCCCTTCATCTTATTAGGGGAAACGCTGATCGTGCGCAGCGGGCTCTATTCGTCCGTACCGCTCATCATTTCGGCGGCCTACATGATCTTCCTGGGCTTTTATGAAATCATGCAGGGCGTCAAGGGCGGCCATGTCAATCATACGCGCTTCGGCACGGTGATGCTGGCCTGCCTCATGCTGGTCTTTGTCTTCGCCACGACCTTTTCGCCTGTCGTGCCCCTGGTCGTCATGGCGATTTTGGGATTGGTGTTCTTCCAGCGCCGCCGCACGGCGTCCAGCCGGAAAAACGCAGAACTGCGGGCCGCCCGCCGCTCCCGCGTAAAGCATACGGCGGCGACGGTGCGCCGGGAGACGGAAGCAGCGAAAACCGACGAAGGGGAATCAGCACCGGTATTCGAGTCCCCCCAGGAGGCGAAGGACGCGGCGGCCGACGCCGACACGCTGGCTGAATGGATGAAGGATATTCATCTTCCGCCGTTGGAAGACCTGACGCCGGAACCGGAAGATACGGGATATCGCCCGGCCGGAACGGTGACGCCGAAGGAAACGCCGCGGTCGCAGTTTGTGCCGCCCGTGTTCCGCAGTCCCGATGCAATCGCCCTGCCGACGATGAAGGAAGAAGGGCGCACGCGGAAGAAAGCAGACGAGCCGCGGCCGGCAGAGCGGATAACCTCTTCGCCGTGGCAGTCAATGGCCGGTCCGGCTAAGCGGGAAAAACATTTTTCGCGGTCGCCGTGGTCGCAGGAAGGAGACACGAAGAAATGAAAGGAATAGGAACCTTTTCTCCTGACGGAAAGCATAAATGGATGGTCTTCCTCCTCGTCGTCCTCGTCCAGCTGGGAGTATTGTCTTATATAGGATGGCGCTGGCATAACATCAGCGTAGACGGCATCCCGTACCAGTGGCGATGCCTGCCGAGGCTGGAAGAATCATCCTTCGGCACGGATTACGTGCGCGTCGTATTCCCGGAAGACACGACTACGTGGATGGACGAGTCGGCTCCGGAAGAAGGCGAAAAAATATACGTCCATATTTCCCATGACGCCAGCGGCCTGATGAAGGTAGAAGGAGCGTCGGCGGAAAAGCCGGGAATCGGCGGGGATTATATGGACGCTGTCGTCGTATCGTTTCAGGACGGCATCGTCCAGTTTAAGGTCGCCTTCGACCGATACCGCATTGCGCCGGAGCTGGCCGACGGGATCTACAATATCAGCGAAAAAGATAACGTCGTCGCCAGCGTCCGCATGAAGAAGGGCCAGGGCGTTATCGAGGGCGTGTTCGTCAACGGCATTCCCTTGGAAGAGTGCGGCAACGGCGCGGCTATGGCCGAAGCCCGGGCGAAGAAGGAAGACGAGCAGAAACAAAAGACGGCTTCCGTATTCAATAAGCCGAGCATCGTAGAGTCCGGCATGGTGCCGCCGACAGAAGAATAACCGCTTGGACAGAAGGAGAGGCTATTATGAAATCGTATGTGAAATTGGGCGCGACGCTGCTGCTGGCCCTTTCGTTCGTATTGCTGACGGGCTTCCGCGCCCAGACTATTATCCATGACGACGGCAGCGAGACGCAGGACGTTCTGAAGGTGTCGGAAACGGCGGAAGGGCAGAAGGCCCTGCGCAGCGACGCCGACGAATTCCAGAAGCGGAATTATACGATCATGGATTACAACAACAGCAACGGCGAGGGCTTCCGGGCCATGAAGACCGTAACGAAAGAAGGAGCGAATAAAAGCTCTGTCGACCGCATCATCCATAAGACCCACGACGGGCTGATTTGCTCGACGTACTACATTGATTACACCTTCGATGAAAACAGCCTGGAACACCTGCGGCTGGGCATGGCGATGGAAGAAAACGGCGCAGACCTGGAATACATCGTGTCCTTCCCGTCGGGCACGGAGGTAGAGGGCAACAGCACGACGGCTGACGAGCAGGGCAGCACGTATATGTGGAGCCTCAACGCGTCGGAGCCCTTTCAAATACAGCTGCAGGCGACGGTCTGGCATAAATTATTCATCTATATAGCGTTGTTCCTGATCGTCGTCATCGTCGGCGTCGTCCTCATTATCGAGCATCGCCGCCGCAACGTCATCAGCTGGAAGCAGGCAGCCCACCTGCGGCGTATCGAAATGATGCTGCTGTGCCTTCCCATCGCGATCCTGGCTTATATGGGGTACGAGTATTACGTCGGCACCCATGTGACGGCGGCGTCATTGGAACGCGTATCGGAACAGCAGCAGGAAGAACTGCTGGAAAGCCGCGAAGAAGACAAGAAGATTCACGACGCCGACGCGCAGAAACAGCGCAGCGGCGAATTGGCCGCCGCCCGCATCCGCACGAAGACTGCCGAAATTTCCAGTGCCCTCCGCGAGCTGAACCGCAACTATCATTCGGGCCGTATCAGCCAGCGCGAAGCACGGTCCCAGGCGTCGGCCCTGGCTGAACAGGCACAGGAAATGCTGTTCAGCAGCAAAGAGCTGTCTCAGGCCGATCAGGACGTGCTGCAGCAGCTTGTAGACCGCCTCGTATCGGAAGCGAACTCCATCGGCGACGAACCGGCCGTTTCCCAGACGGAACGCCGCGGCGTATCGGAGGAACAGCAGCGAGCCGACGCTATGGCTTCTAAAGACAAGGATTCGCCGTCCGACGAAAGGGCAAAGAACGAAGAAAGCGAACGGCAGGAAGAAGCGTCTTCTGACAGCGGCGCGCCGCAGGAACGAAAGGGCGGGTCCGATGCGGAGAAATCGGAATCGGAAAAGAAACCTAAATAATCAATATTTTTTCTTTAAAGATATTTTCTATTAGTGTAAAACGTGATATGATACATATGTAACAAGATTTTTATATCAGCGATTTACAAGTGTTTTACTATGTACATAAGGAGGTAGTCTGCTATGCATTGCGTAGAAGAAATTAAAAATGGCATTTATTGGATGGGGTGCAACGATTTCCGCACTGAAATTTTTGAACGGATTTTCCCGATTCCCGAAGGCGTTACGTACAACTCCTATTTCATCGACGACGAAATGACCTGCGTTGTCGACGCGATGGACAAGAGCTGCCGCGACGAATTCATTGAAGACGTAGAATATTTGCTCAAAGGCCGCAAATTGGATTATTTCATTTTGCAGCATATGGAACCGGACCATGCCAGCTCTGCCGTCGCGCTGCTGGAAAAACATCCGGAAGCAAAAATTGTCGCTCAGGCTCAGACCTTTAAGCTGTTCGAACAGTTCTTCCGCAAACCCATGCCGAGCCGCTATGTAGAAGTCAAGGAAGGAGACCAGCTCAAACTGGGCAAGCACGTCCTCACGTTTGTCAAAGCGCCGATGGTTCACTGGCCGGAAGTTATCATGTCCTACGATATTACGGATAAGGTATTGTTCAGCGCCGACGCTTTCGGTATGTTCGGCACTGTAGGCAATGTATACGCCGACCAGGTCGATTTTGAAGAAAATTACCTCGATTCGGCCCGCCGTTACTACGTCAACATCGTCGGCAAATTCGGCCCGCAGGTCGTAAAAGTCCTGCAGAAAGCCGCCGGCATTCCTATCGAAGTCATCTGCCCGCTTCACGGCGTCGTATTCCGCACTCCGGAAACGATTCAGTACATCATTGAAAAATATCTCCACTGGGCAAAATACGTACCGGAAAAGAAGGGCGTCGTCATCGCGTTCTCGTCCATTTACGGCAACACCGAACGGGCTGCCTGCGTATTGGCTCATAAGCTGAGCATGCTCGGCATCCGCGACGTCCGCCTGTACGACGTAGCCAAGATTCACCCGTCCTACGTTACGGCGAAGGCCTGGGAATACAGCCACTTGGTTCTGGCTGCTCCTACGTACAACCTGAACCTCTTCCTGCCGATGGAAAACTTCCTCCACGACTTGAAGACCCTCATGTTCCAGAACCGCAAGATCGCCGTTATCGGCAATCACAGCTGGGCATCCGCCGCGTACAACACGATGGTCGACTACGTACAGAACCGCTTCAAGAACTGCGAACTTCTCGAACCGACCCTCGACATGAAATCGTCTCTCCGCGACGACCAGGAAGGCATCATCGACGAAATTGCCAAAGCTGTCGCCGACGATATCAAAGCGTATCCGGAACCGAAATCCTTGCTTTAAGATAGATGCAAACGTTGCGTCTTTCGTTGTGGAGTAAGAACGCATAAGGTTAAAGGGCTAAATCATATACGGTTTAGCCCTTTTTTTCTAAAGACGCGCAGGAGGTGAATACGGTGATTATCCGAGACAACAGCGTCAAGAGCGGCGACCCTCATGAGCAGGAAAAGGCTAAAAACAAGGGCGAAGAGCTGCACATTGATTTAGGTCGTTCACTGACAGAAGAAGAGGAAAAGATTTTTGCCCAATTAAAAGAAGGGCTCCATTTATAATCGCCGCAAACCGGCGCGTTTCGCAACAGAGCGGACGCGCTGGTTTTATATTAGGAACATATGTTTGAAACGTCGCCTGTCTTGTGGTATGATATAACGTAAACAGGGAGGAATGCTTATGAAATGGGACGTTATGCAGAAAAAGCTGACGATTTTGAGCGACGCTGCAAAATACGACGTGTCGTGTTCATCCAGCGGCAGCCGGCGGGAAAATAAAGCCGGCGGAATCGGCAACGGCGCGTACGGCGGCATCTGCCATACCTGGTCGGCCGACGGGCGATGCGTGTCTCTGCTGAAAATTCTCATGACGAATTACTGCATCTACGACTGCGCCTACTGCGTAAACCGCTGCAGTCATGAAACGGAGCGGGCCATGCTGTCGCCTGAGGAAATTGCTGAGCTGGCTATCGAGTTTTATCGGCGCAATTATATTGAAGGATTATTTCTCAGCTCCGGCGTGTACCGCTCGCCTGACGAAACGACGGAGCTGCTGATTCGGACGGCGAAAATTCTGCGGGAAGAAAAGAACTTCAATGGATATATTCATATGAAAGGCATTCCGGGAACGGATCCGCGCCTCATCCGCGAATTGGGGAAATACGTAGACCGCATGAGCGTCAATATCGAGCTGCCTTCTTCGGCGGGCTTAAAATTGCTGGCGCCGCAGAAGACGAAGGAAAACATCCTCCTTCCCATGCGGGAAATCCGCAGCGGCATTGCCGAGCGGAAAGAAAATCGAAAAACGAGCAGAAAAGCGCCGGCTTTTGTACCGGCGGGACAGACGACGCAGCTCATCATCGGTGCGACGCCGGACAGTGACCGGACGATTCTGCGGCTCAGCGAAGCGCTGTACAAGCAGGTTGCATTAAAGCGGGTTTACTATTCCGCCTATGTGCCGGCTATGACCGGCCCGAACCTGCCGGCCCTGACCCAGCCTCCCCTGCTGCGGGAGCATCGCTTGTATCAGGCCGACTGGCTCCTGAGGTACTATCAGTTTTCTGCCGACGAAATCCTGACCGACGCCGAGCCGGATTTTGATCTCCATCTGGACCCGAAAGCCTGCTGGGCCCTGCGCCATCCCGAAGTATTTCCCGTAGAAATCAATAAGGCGTCGTATCACATGCTGCTCCGCGTGCCCGGTATCGGCGTAACGTCGGCCCGGCGCATCTGCGCGGCCCGCCGGTCGGCGTGGCTGTCCTACGATACGCTGCGCCGCTTAGGCATCGTCCTGAAACGGGCCAAATACTTCATTACCTGCCGGGGACGGTTTTACGGAGAGTCGGACCGGCCGGACTACATCCGCAGCCGCCTCTTAGGCGCAGGACAGGATGCCCGATATGAGCCGATGGATTTATTTGCAGGAGTCAACTCATGATCTATGGATACGACGGGTCTTTTTTCGGCTATCTGTCCGCCGTGTTCGACGCCTGGCACGACGGGCTGCAGCATACGGAGGACATACGCTGCGACGGGGCAGGCGATTTATTTGGCCGTCAGCAGTATGTGCCGGCAGACGCCGGGAAAGCGAAGCGCATCCTGGATGGATTGCAGGCCCAGTGCGGCGGAAAGACGTGCCATTTCCTGTACTACGCCTTTTTGGCGGAACAACCGCAGCGGGAAATGAAGCTGCTGCAGTATATCCGGCTGGCCTTCCGGCTGAAGGGGGAGTTTCTGCAGCATCTGAGCGAGCCCGCTGTGTGGGAAGTCCGCCAGTGGGCCCGCAGGACGGGAAACGAGCGGCATAAGCTGCTGGGATTGGCGCGGTTTCAGGAATTGAAGGGCGGCATGCTGTACTGCCCTCTGGCGCCGACGTGCTGCGTCGTGCCGGTCATGGCTCCTCACTTTGTGAAGCGCCTTGGCGGCGAAGAATGGGTTATCCACGACAGGCGGCGTCGCATAGGCGTGTATTATGACCGCCAGGAAGCGGTTTTAGTGGAAATTCCCAAGGTACTGCAGCGCGTCGGCGTGTCGGCGCAGGAAGAAGAGTTCGCCGCCTTGTGGAAGCAGTATTACCGCACTATCGCCATCGCCGAACGGCGGAACGACCCGCTGCGCCGGCAGTTCATGCCGAAAAAATACTGGCCCTATATCATCGAAGTCAGGGACGGGGAGAATTCGCGGTAAATCGCGAAATAAACTATTTCTTTTTCCCGACACTTGTTATATAATAGCAATATTGGATTATTGATAGTATGATAAGAAAGGTTGGAATGCATGAAGCCCGTCATCGTAAAGGTAAAGAGCGTTCAGCGCAACGAAGAGGGAGAAGAGCTGGCTATCGAGCTCGTTTCCGAAGGCAAGGCGTATAAAAAAGAACGCACGCAGTACATCGTGTACGAAGAAAGCGAGCTGACCGATATGGAAGGCGTGACGACGGTGATCAAAGTCCTGCCGGACGGCGCGGTCATGCTGCTGCGTCTCGGAAAGGTGCATCAGCGTCAGGAATACCGCAAGGGAAAGGTTTCGCATTCTAAGTATGAAACGCCTGTCGGCGCATTGAACGTCACATTCAGAACCTATGAGTGTGACGTTCAGCTATGCGAAGGCATCGGCACGATTCATCTCGGCTACGATGTCGATTTGGAAGGCGTCGGTTCAAACTATACGCAATTAACGATTACTGTGCAGGAGGATAACTGTAATGGAAATGAAGGAATTATTGAAACAGGGCATTGCTGAAGCTTTGGACAAAGCGATTGCGGCAGGGACTCTTCCTGCCGGCGACTATCCGGCTATCAGCCTGGAAGTTCCGCCGCAGAAGGAATTCGGCGATTTTGCTACCAATATTGCCATGCAGTCGGCCCGCATTGCCCGCCGCGCGCCGAAGATGATCGCCGGAGCCATCGTCGCGCAGATGGACTACCCCTGGCTGGACCGGGCGGAAATCGCCGGCGCCGGATTCATTAATTTCTTTTTAAAGCACGACGTCATTTACGATACGCTGAAAAATATACTGGCCGCCGGCGCCGATTACGGCAAAGCGCCGCTGCGCGAGGAAGACACGATACAGGTCGAATATGTCAGCGCCAATCCGACGGGTCCCCTTCACGTCGGCCACGGCCGCGGCGCGGCATACGGCAGCGCCCTCGTCAACTTGCTGCGCGCCGCCGGCTGCAACGTGCAGGCAGAATATTACATCAACGACGCAGGCAATCAGATGAACAACCTGGCCGCCTCGGTCAACGCCCGCTACTTGCAGCTGCTGGGGCGGGAAGCGGATATCCCGGAAAACGGCTATCACGGCCACGACATCATCGATACGGCCCAGGCGATTATCGACCAGGACGGCGACGCCTACTTGAATATGCCCGAAGAGGAACGGCTGGAATTGTTTAAAGACCGGGCCTATGTTGAAAAGCTGAAAGCCTTAAAGCGGGATTTGGCTGCCTTCAACGTCCATTTTGACAACTGGTTCAGCGAACGGACCCTTCACCCCGACGCGATTCATGGGGCCTGCGATGTGCTGAAACAGCGCGGCAAGCTGTATGAAAAAGACGGCGCCCTGTGGCTGAAATCGACGGATTACGGCGACGACAAGGACCGCGTCGTCATTCGCGACAACGGCGTACCGACCTATCTGGCCGCCGATATCGCCTATCACAAGAATAAATACGACCGGGGCTTTGGCAGCCTCATCAATATCTGGGGGGCAGACCACCACGGCTACGTGGCCCGCGTCAAGGCGGCGATGGCGGCCCTCGGCTACGACCCGGAAAAACTGGAAATACTGCTCCTGCAGATGGTCAGCTTATTCCGCGACGGCAAGCCGGTCAAGATGTCCAAGCGCACGGGCCAGGCAATTACCCTCAACGAGCTCATCGAAGAAGTCGGCGCCGACGCGGCCCGGTATTTCTTCATCATGCGTTCTCTCGACACGCAGCTCGACTTTGATTTGGACTTGGCGAAATCGCACAGCAACGAAAATCCCGTATATTACATCCAATACGCCCACGCCCGCATTTACAGCATCTACCGCCAGGTTCAGGAAGCCGGCGACGCGCTGGATATGAACTGGGCCGACGTGCAGTGGGATAAACTGAAGGACGAACAGGAACTGGAACTGATCAAAAAGATGGCGGCCTTCCCGGAAGAAATACAGCGGGCTGCCCGCGAACGGGCGCCGCACCGCATCGCTCACTTTGCCCACGAGCTGGCCGGCTTGTTCCATACGTTCTACAATCACTGCCGCATCATTCAGGAAGACAAGGAACTGGAAAAGGCGCGCCTGGCCCTGGTTACGGCCGTGCGGATTACAATTGCCAACAGTTTGGCTATTTTAGGGGTTTCTGCGCCTGAAAAAATGTAATATAATAAAAATAAACACTACGTACTTTTCAAGCATATAGTTATCAGTATTCATAGGAGCGCAAGCTCAGCAGGGAGGAATTATGGCTAAATACATATTTGTCACAGGCGGGGTTGTTTCTTCATTGGGGAAAGGCATTACGGCGGCGGCCTTGGGCCGGCTGCTGAAAAATCGCGGCTTCAAGGTTACGATTCAGAAATTTGACCCGTATATCAACGTCGACCCCGGTACGATGAGCCCATATCAGCATGGGGAAGTATTCGTCACAGACGACGGCACGGAAACAGATTTGGATTTAGGTCATTACGAACGCTTTATCGACATCAGCTTAGGCAAGAACTCCAACGTTACGACCGGCAAGATTTACTGGTCCGTCCTGCAGAAGGAACGGCGCGGCGATTATTTGGGCCATACCGTTCAGGTTATCCCTCATATTACCAATGAAATCAAGCAGCGTGTGTACCGCGTAGGCGACGACGACAACGCTGACGTCGTCATTACGGAAATCGGCGGCACCGTCGGCGATATCGAAAGCCTGCCCTTCCTGGAAGCTATCCGCCAGATTAAGAAGGAAGTCGGCCGCAACGACGTGCTGTACATTCACGTCACCCTCGTTCCGTATATCGGCGCTGCCGGCGAATTGAAGACCAAGCCGACCCAGCACAGCGTCAAGGAACTGCGCGGCATCGGCATTCAGCCGGACATTATCGTCTGCCGTACGGAACGCCCCTTGTCTGATGATATGAAGGAGAAGCTGGCCTTGTTCTGCGACATCGACAAGGAAGCGGTGATTGAAAACAAGACGCTGAACAGCATTTACGAAGTGCCGCTGCTCCTGGCGGAAGAAGGCATGGACCGCATCGTATTGGAAAAACTGGATTTGCCGGACAAACCGTGCGACATGGAAGACTGGAAGCAGATGGTATACGATATTTACCACACGGAAAACGAATTGGATATTGCCCTCGTCGGTAAGTACGTCGCTCTTCACGACGCCTATTTGAGCGTCGCCGAAGCCCTGAACCATGCCGGCATCGCCTACAAGTCCAAGATCAATATCCATTGGATTGATTCGGAATCGCTGGAAGACCCGGCCGTTTCGATGGAAGACGTATTCCAGGGCATCGACGGCATCGTCGTTCCCGGTGGGTTCGGCAACCGCGGTATTGAAGGCAAAATCCGCGCCGTCCAGTACGCCCGCGAGCACAAGATTCCCTTCCTGGGCTTATGCCTCGGTATGCAGTGCGCCGTCATGGAATTTGCCCGCCACGTCGGCGGCCTCCAGGGCGCTACGTCCTCGGAATTCAATGAAGACGCGGCCTTCCCCGTCATCGATCTCATGCCGGATCAGGTCGATATTTCCGACAAAGGCGGTACGATGCGCTTGGGCGTATATCCCTGCAAGCTGAAAGAGGACACAAAGGCCTTCGATGTATACGGCGAGCACCTCATTTACGAACGCCATCGCCACCGCTGGGAATTCAACAATAAATACAGAACGGAGCTCAGCGAAGCTGGCCTGGTGATTTCGGGCACGTCGCCGGACGACCGCCTTGTCGAAATCGTCGAAATCAAGGATCATCCCTGGTTCGTCGGCTGCCAGTTCCATCCGGAATTCAAATCCCGTCCGACGAAGGCTCATCCGCTGTTCAAAGGCCTGATCAAGACGGCGTTGGATTTAAAGAAACAATAATACGTTCCGACTTTTTAAAACAGAGGTTTTTGCAATAGAAAACCTCTGTTTTTTATATGGGTTCCTGAAAAACAAAAAGATATATATGTGACAGGAAGAACACATCGCAATGGGAATTGTTTTTAATAAGATAGAAAGATAAAAGAATAATAAATATGATGAATTGTCATGGATACGAAATGCGCAACTATACGTGCCGATAAGAAAAACACACCCCTTTGGTGGGAATTGTAAAAAACACGTAAATTTGCTGTTTTGAATAATTATTGCATTTTTTGCCCTGCTTTTGCCGCCAGACGCGGGAGACATATATGCGAAAAATTCGCCAGAATCGCCGTCTTTGCTATAATTTTCACATTGAATATTAGAATATATGATGATATAATATAGGCGATTGAAAGTATGTCTCGGAAATGAAGCGGACTTTCTTTCGATTTATTTTTTCTAGTCAGCCGGCTTATGCAGAAGGAAAACGATGGGATAAACCGGCTGCAACGCATGCTTGTATCAAATGCCTTTGCAGGGCGGGTACGAAAACGCGTGAAGGGAGCACCCTTGGACATGCGGCGTAGTGTCGTCGGAATCTGGCCGGCAGCACTGCGGCGGCAGCGGCCTGTACGGCGGCGCAGTCGGCAGGAACAGGCGCGCGCAGGCTGCAGCGCAGCTGGGGCGCCGCGTATCCGAAATAGTTGCTTCATGTTTTTATTATTTTTCATTATATATTAATGAGGTGATTTTTGATGTTGAATACCTTTAAAAGAGGTGGGGTTCATCCTGATGATGGCAAAATCTACGCTAAGGATAAAGCCATTGAAACCCCGGCAGTACCGGATCAAGTAGTCATCCCTATGAGCCAGCATTTTGGTGCTCCTTGTACTCCGACAGTCAAGGTTGGCGACCTGGTAAAAAAAGGCCAGGTTATTGGGACCAGCGATGCCTTCCTGCATGCTGACATCCACGCTTCTACGTCCGGTAAAGTCGTCAAGGTAGCTCCGATGCCGCATAATATGATGGTCAAATGCATGGCTGTCGTTATTGAGGCAGACGGCAAAGACGAATGGGTAGAAGGTCTTCCGGCAGAACACGACTGGAAGCAGCTCGATAGCAAGGAAATCGTCGAATTGATTAAAAAGGCCGGCGTAGTAGGCTGCGGCGGCGCTACGTTCCCTGCTCATGTAAAATTGACGCCGAATAAACCTGTCGACACCTTTATCGTAAACGGCGCCGAATGCGAACCGTATCTGACCTGCGACTACCGCGCCATGGTCGAAAAAGAAACGACGGAAAAACTCGTAACGGGCGTACAGATCTGCATGAAGGCTCTCGGCGTAAAACAGGGCTTCATCGGCATTGAAGACAACAAGCCGGAAGCGATTAAGAACATGACGGAAGCTTTCAAGGATATTCCCGAAGTTACAGTCGTAACCTGCAAGACGAAATACCCGCAGGGCGCTGAAAAAATGATGATCGAAGCCTGCACGGGCCGTCAGGTTGAACCGGGCGGATTGCCGATGAACGTCGGTTGCGTCGTAAGCAACGTCGGTACGGTCATTGCGATTGCCGACGCCGTATGCCACGGCATCCCCTTCATCGAACGCTTGACGACGATTACGGGCGACTGCATCAAAGAACCGAAGAACCTGTCCCTGCGTATCGGTACGACCTTCCAGGAAGCTATCGACTACTGCGGCGGCTTTTCTCAGCAGCCGGACCGCATTATTGCCGGCGGCCCGATGATGGGTCTCGCCCAGTACCAGCTTGATGTTCCTATTACAAAAGGCGCTTCCGGTATCCTCGCCTTGTCTCCGGAAAAATGCCAGGTCGGCGAAGAAGAATCGTGCATCCGCTGCGGCCGCTGCGTCACCGCCTGTCCGATGGGTTTGGTTCCGAGCCAGCTGAGCATCTTCGCTTCTTGCCAGGCATGGGATAAGTGCATGGAATACGGTGTTATGAACTGCGTCGAATGCGGCAGCTGCGTATACACTTGCCCGGCAAAACGCAACATCGTCCAGTATATCCGCAATGCAAAAGCTCAGTGCAAAGCCATTCAGGCAGCCGCTCAGGCTAAAGCACAGAAAGCTTAAGATCTAATGGAAGAAGGGATATCATGAGTCCAGAAGCTAAAGGACAAACTATAGGAAAGGATGCTAAAGACATGCAGGAATTAAAACTTACTGTATCATCTTCGCCGCATGTTCGCTGTAACGAAACGGTCCCTAAAATTATGTGGAGCGTCGTTGCCGCCCTCGTGCCTGCCGCTGCGTTTGGCGTTTACTACTTTGGCGTCAATGCCCTCGTCAATATCGTAGTAGCCATTGTTTCCGCAGTTGTTTTCGAATTTTTATGGGAAAAAGGTATGCACAGAAAGGTAACCATTAAAGATGGTTCCGCTGTTATCACCGGCCTCTTGCTGGCTATGTGCTGCCCGCCGAGCCTTCCCTGGTGGATGAGCATCATCGGCTCCTTCCTGGCTATCGTCGTCTGCAAGCAGTCCATGGGCGGCCTTGGTCATAACCTCTTCAACCCGGCTCACGTCGGCCGTGCAGGCTTGATGGTTTCCTGGCCTGTCGCTATGACGACGTGGACGCAGCTCAACGGCACGGTCGTTGACGGCGTTGCCGGCGCTACGCCGCTGAACGTATTCAAGCACGGCGGCACGGACGCCCTGTTCCAGCTGTTCGGCACGAACGACTGGGGCACGATTTACCAGAGCCTGTTCATCGGTACGCGCAATGGTTCTTTGGGCGAAACCTCTACGGTTCTCCTGATCCTCGGCGGCTTGTACCTCATTTATAAGGGCTATGTCAACTGGCAGGTTCCTGTCGTCATGATCGCTACTGTCGGCGTTCTCATGTGCGTTGCTTACGGCCCCAACGTTGCGTTGTTCCAGATGATGGCCGGCGGCCTTATCATCGGCGCGTTCTTCATGGCAACGGATATGGTAACGGCTCCGATTACCTTGAAAGGCCAAATCATCTTCGCTTTAGGCGCAGGTCTTATTACCGTATTGATTCGTCTCTTCGGCGGTTATCCTGAAGGCGTTTGCTATTCCATCCTCCTGATGAACGCATTGACGCCGCTTATCGACCGCCTTGTAAAACCGACCGTCTTTGGTGAAGTTAAAACAAAGGGGGCAAAATAACATGACAGACAATCATGGAAACAGCATCATTAAGGTTGCATTGAATCTTATTCTGACCTGTTTAGTTTCGGGTTGCATCATCGGCGTCGTCTTCTTCATCACCGGCCCGATTGCAGCCGACAAAGCAGAACAGATGAAACAGGATTCCATGAAAGCCTTGGTTGCGGACGCTGATAAATTCGTTCCCGTACAGGGCGAAGCTGATACGTTTATCGCTGAAAAAGGCGGCAAAACTGTAGCTTACATCATTCCGACGGCTCCGAAAGGATACGGCGGCCCGATTAAAATGCTGACGGCTGTATCTGCCGACGGCACCGTTATCGATTACACCGTTCTTGCTGCAAACGAAACGCCGGGCCTTGGCGACAAAGGCGCGAAATCTCCGTTTAAAGATCAGTTCAAAGGCAAGAAAATCGACGGCCTGGAAGTAACGAAAGAACCGAATCAGCCGAATAAAATTCAGGCTTTGACCGGTGCTACGATTTCTTCCCGCGCTTTCT
Source organism: Megasphaera sp. An286 (assembly GCF_002163455.1). NCBI lineage: Bacteria > Bacillati > Bacillota > Negativicutes > Veillonellales > Veillonellaceae > Megasphaera > Megasphaera sp. An286. Next base: position 39,207 of record NZ_NFIY01000001.1, read on the forward strand.
CTGCAGGCGTAAAAGAAGCGATTGAAAAAGCAGCTGCTTTGAGCGGCCAGAGCGCTTCTTCCCAGCCCGCTGCCGGCGCAACGAAGGGAGGCAATAAATAATGAGTCTTTGGAAAGTATTTAGCAGAGGCATTATTGAAGAAAACCCGTATTTCGTATTAGCCTTGAGCTTGTGCCCGGGCCTTGCCGTTACGACGAGCGTAGTAAACGGTTTGACCATGGGTTTGACAGTATGGTTTGTTATTACGTCCAACAACGTAGTCGTATCTATTATTCGTAAGACCATTAACAAAAAGGTCCGCGTACCTGTATACATTACCTGTATCGCTACGATCGTAACGTGCGTACAGCTGTTCCTTCAGGCGTTTGCTCCGGACTTGTACCAGGCCCTCGGCGTATACCTCGACTTGGTCGTCGTATTTGCTATCATCCTGGCACGCGCTGAATCGATTGCTTCGAAGAACGGCATCGTCGTTTCCTTCCTCGACGGCATGGGCATGGGCGTCGGCTTTACCATCGCTATGATCTGCATTTCCGTCGTTCGTGAACTCTTCGGCAACGGTACGTTGCTCGGCACTCCGATGTTCGGGCCGGAATACCAGCCTGCTCTGATTTTGGCTCTGCCGCCTGGAGCATTCATGCTCATCGGCTTCATGATGGCCGGCATTAAGATCTGGAATGAATCCCGCGAAAGAGCAAGACAACTGAAAGGGAGTGAAGGATAATGGGCGAATACTTTACGCTGTTTGTCGGCGCTGTATTGATCAATAACTTCGTATTGACGAAGTTCCTCGGCCTATGTATCTTCTTCGGCGTATCCAAAAACCTCAACGCTTCTGTAGGCATGGGCTTTGCCGTAACATCCGTCTTGACGATGAGTACGGTTCTCGCTTGGCTTTTGTACAACTATGTATTAGTTCCGTTTGATCTGACGTTCCTTCGTACGATTTCTTTCGTTATCTTGATCGCAAGCTTCGTACAGCTGTTGGAAATCGTCATTAAAAAGATGTCCCCGACGCTGTATAACATGTGGGGCATTTACCTCATGCTGATCGCTACGAACTGTATCGTATTGTCCGTACCGGTTATCAGCATTACCAGCAACTACGACTTCCTCGAAAACCTCGTATTTGCTATTGGTTCCGGCTTAGGCTTTGCGCTCGCCCTCGTCCTCATGGCCAGCGCCCGTGAAAAACTGGATTTCGCCGACGTACCCCATTCGCTCAAAGGCACTCCGATTGCCTTCATCGTTGCCGGTATGCTTTCGTTGGCCTTCCTTGGTTTCTCCGGTATGATTTAATTACGCAAAGGAGTTGGAATATTTATTATGAATTACACTGAGATTGCAATCATGGCAGTCGTTATTCTGACTTGCATCGGCGTAGTGTTCGGCTTTGTCCTTGCATTTGCAGATAAGAAGTTCGCCATGGAAGAAAATCCGCTTATCGGCGAAGTTGAAGAAGCATTGCCGAAAGGCCAGTGCGGCGCCTGCGGATTCCCTGGCTGCGCTAAATACGCAGAAGCTGTCGTTCTTGATCCCGATGTTCCGCCTAACCTTTGCGTTCCCGGTAAAGCTGAAGTTGCAGCTATCGTCGCCCAGCTGACCGGTAAGGTTGCCGAAGCTACGGAACCGAAATACGCTCACATCCGCTGCCGCGGCGGCAACGGCATCGCGAAATTGGCCTATGAATACAAAGGCGTTCATGACTGCGCTGCCGCTAAAATCGTACAGCAGGGTCCGAAATTCTGCAAATACGGCTGTCTCGGTTTCGGCAACTGCGTAAAGGCCTGCCCCTTCGGCGCTATGACCATGGGCGAAGACGGTCTTCCGAAGGTTAATAAGCAGCTGTGCACCGGCTGCGGTAAATGCGCCAGCATTTGTCCGAACCACGTCATTGAATTGCTGCCGATCAGCGCGAAGGTTTCCGTCAGCTGCTCGTCCAAGGAAATGGGCGCTGTAGCTCGTAAGGACTGCTCGGCTGCTTGTATCGGCTGCGGTCTGTGCGTGAAGAACTGCGCTCATGAAGGCGGCGTTAAGGTTGTCGACCATTTGGCTGTCGTCAATCCGGAAATCTGCCATAACTGCGAAGAAGCTACGTGCGTAGCAAAATGCCCGACGAAGGCGATTGCTTCCTTGCTGGCTGACGTAAAAGCAGAAGAAAAGATAGGTTAATATGATGAACTGGAAACGCAGGGCAAGATATATTCTTACCGCCGCTTTCCTGGTCGTGATGAGTTGCTCCGGATGCTCTCTGCATCCGGAGTCTTCTTATGATAGGAGCGGTATCGCCATGGATACGACCGTTTCTCTGCGGGCGACTGGGAAAGAAGCACAGGAAGCCGTAGATGAAAGCTTTGCCCGCATCGCGCGGCTGGACGCCCTGGCGAGCTCGCAAAATCCCGACAGCGACGTGAGCAAGATCAACGCTGCTGCCGGCTCCCATTACGTGCAGGTAGACCCGGCGGTATACGAGATGATTTCCTTTGCCAAGGGCTTTTCAGAACGGAGCAGCGGCGAGTGGGATATTACCGTCGGCATTATTACCAATCTCTGGCAGATCGGGACGGAACATCAGCACGTTCCGGAAGCAGGAGAGCTGGCCGAAGCGATGCAGCGCGTCAACTATAAGGATATCCTCCTTCGTCCGGAAGACCACAGCGTCATGCTGGCCAAGGCCGGCATGTCCATCGACCTGGGCGGCGTCGCCAAAGGCTATGCCGTCGATGAGGTCCGCAAGATTTACGAAGCCCATCATATTGAAAGCGGACTGATCAATATGGGCGCCAGCTCTATGTACGCCGTCGGCAAGACGAGCAAGGGCAAAGCCTGGAACATCGGCATGAAGCACCCCCGTTCGGATAAAGATGGCGAATACCTGGGCATCGTAAGCATAGAAAACCAGGCCTTGTCGACGTCTGGCGATTATGAACGGTACTTCATTCAGGATGGAAAGCGGTATCACCATATTTTTGATCCCGTCACGGGATATCCCGCCGATTCGGGCGTCATGAGCGACTCTATCGTCATCGACGGAGACGTGGAGCATGCAGGAATGCTCAGCGATATCTTGACGACAGTTGTCTTTGTGTTAGGCCCGCAGAAGGGATTGGCTTTTATCGACGGCATGGACGGCGTAGAATGCGAAATTACGGGAACCGATGGAACGATTTACATGACCGACGGGTTCCGCAGCCGTTTTTCCGACATGAATGCCGACTTTCGTATAGCTGAATAACTATCCCCTACATGTAAAATTTTAAGCGGAACGGAAGTATTTTCTTGAATAATATTTACTTTTTCTTCAAAATGTAAGATAATATAACTATAAATATTTGTAGAGGATGGTAACGACATATGGATCACATTGATGACAAAATTTTGACAATTTTGAAGCGAAACGGAAAAGCTTCTGCTACGGAAATCAGCAAAGTTGTCGGTTTGTCCATACCGGCTGTAGCAGAACGAATCAGAAAAATGGAACACGCCGGTATCATTGAAGGATATGGCGCAAAAATCAGCCGCCGTAAGACGGGATACAACGTCACGGCTTTTATTATGGTTAATATGGAACGGTCCGGCGACGTCGAAGAATTCCGGGAAAAGGTCGTCCAGTTCCCTCAGGTCTTGGAGTGCCATCACGTAGTGGGGGCCTTTGATTACCTCTTGAAAGTATTGGTAAAAACTCCTGACGATTTAGAAAAATTCCTTATGGAAGAGTTGAATGAAATCCCGACGGTTTCGTCGTCTCAGACTTTCATGTGCTTATCTACGCTGAAAGAAGAATGGAACGTATAAGGCGGTACGAAGTTTCTCTCCATAAAAAAGAAGCTTATCCTATGAAAGGTAAGCTTCTTTTTTTACAATATAAAGGGCGGGGAATTGCTTTAAGCCAGAACATCAGTCTTCCTTGATGCGGCCGTCGATCGTAAGGGTCTTGACCTGCCAGGGAATGAACTTGCCGCTCTGCTGAAGGGCTTTCTTTGCAGCCATTTCCAAGCCGCCGCAGCAGGGGACTTCCATGCGGACGATGACGACGTCCTTGATATCGTTCTGCCTGATGATTTCCGTCAATTTTTCAGAATAGTCGACGCTGTCCAATTTAGGGCAGCCGATAAGGGTGATTTTATTGCAGATGAAATCCTCGTGGAACCGGGCGTAGGCATAAGCTGTGCAGTCTGCGGCGATGAGCAGATGGGCTCCGTCGAAATAGTCCGCTTTGACCGGCGCGAGCTTGATTTGCACGGGCCATTGGCGCAGCTGTGATTGGTTCGATGCCGGCGTGCTGGAAACTGCTGTAGAGGCCTGCAGGGATTTAGCCGCCTGGCCGGGGCAGCTGTGAGAAAGGGTGCGGGCCTGGCTGCCAGGACATCTGCCCTTATATTCTAAGCCTTTTGTTTTCATATTGGCCTTTACGGCAGCTTCGTCATAGGGGGCGGCTTCGCGCTCTACGAAGGTGATGGCGTTTGTCGGGCAGTGGGGCAGGCAGTCGCCTAATCCGTCGCAGTAATCGTCGCGCATGAGACGGGCTTTTCCGTCTACCATGGCGATGGCTCCTTCGTGGCAGGCCGCCGCGCAGGCGCCGCAGCCGTTGCATTTTTCCGCGTCTATCTGAATAATTCTTCGAATCATATAGTATTCCTCCCATTAGGTATCGTATTGGCAGGCAGCGCCGTGTTAGGCGGCGCTGCGTTATGATGAAAGTATACTATGGCGCGAGGGAAAAATCTGTTGTTTTTACAACGAGGTGGATGAATTTGAATTCTTTTTTACCTGTCATACAGCATTCCGAGCTGTTCGCCGGCATCCCGGCGGAAGAAATCAGCAAGATATTAGACGGCATGAAGGCATATAAACGGACCTACGCCAAGGGAAATTTTATCTGGTATGCCGGCGATCCTATCGGGCAAATCGGCATCGTCTTGTCCGGCATGGTCCACATCCTGCAGGAAGACTATTGGGGAAACCGGAATATCTTGTCGCAGATGCGCCCAGGCAGCTTATTCGGCGAAGCCTTTGCCTGTATTCCCGACGCGTCGTCGACAGTAGATGTCGTCGCAGTAGAGCCGACGGAAGTCTTATTTATCAACGTGAACAGCATCATCCACGCCGGACAAGTTTTGACGAAGTCTCAGGAACGGGTAGCTTTAAATCTTCTGGCGATCATGGCCCGGCGCAATATGGAGCTCACCCAGAAAATCCGCTATATGTCGCAGCGGTCGACGCGGCAGAAGCTCATGTTTTATTTGTCGGAAGAAGCGCTGCGGCAGGGAGCGCCGTCGTTTACGCTGCCCTTTAACCGGCAGCAGCTGGCCGATTTCCTCTCTGTCGACCGGAGCGCCATGTCAGCAGAGCTGAGCCGGATGAAAAAAGAGGGCCTTATCGAATATCATAAGGATCAATTCATATTGAAGGAACAACGGGCGTAACGAAAAGGAGCCGCGTCGGCGAAATCCGATGCGGCTCCCTTTATCGGCGCGTATCAGCGCAAATGGGGGAGAATGTGTCCCATCTTATGTTTTTTCGTTTCCAAGTAGAATTCGTCGAACTCCTGGGGCTTCATTTCAATCGGCACGCGTTCTACGATTTCTACGCCGAAGCCTTCGAGGCCGTAGATTTTTTCCGGGTTGTTCGTCAGCAGGCGCAGTTCTTTGGCTCCCAAATCCTGCAGAATCTGAGCGCCTATCCAATATTCGCGCAGGTCCGGCGCAAAGCCCAGTTTTTCATTGGCTTCTACGGTGTCGTAGCCCTGTTCCTGGAGGACGTAGGCCTTCAGCTTGTTGATGAGGCCGATGCCCCGGCCTTCCTGGCGCATGTAGAGGAGAATGCCCCGGCCTTCGGCGTTGATCTGGGTCATGGCGGCGGCCAGCTGTTCGCCGCAGTCGCAGCGGCACGAACCGAATACGTCGCCCGTCAGGCATTCGGAGTGGACGCGGCAGAGCAGGTTTTTGCCGTCGCCGATGTCGCCTTTGACGAGGGCGACGTGGTGTTCGCCCGTCAAGTCGTTGACGTAGCCGTAAATCTTGAATTCGCCGAATTTCGTCGGCATTTTAGCGACGGCTTCGCGGACGACGTGCTTGTCGTGGCGGCGGCAGTAGTTCTGCAGGTCGTGAATGGTGATGAATTTTAAATTGTACTTGTCGGCCAATTCCCACAGCTGCGGTGTCTGCATCATCGTGCCGTCGTCGGCCATGATTTCGCAGCACAGGCCGACTTGCTTCAGTCCGGCAAGGCGCATGAGGTCGACCGTCGCTTCCGTATGGCCGTTGCGGGCCAGGACGCCGCCGCGCTTGGCGATCAAGGGGAAGTTATGGCCGGGACGGCGGAAGTCTTCGGGACGGGCCGTTTCTTCCGTGCATTTGCGGGCCGTCAGCGCCCGTTCTACGGCGGAAATACCCGTCGTCGTATCGACGTGGTCGATGGAGACGGTGAAGGCCGTTTCGTGATTGTCCGTATTGTCGCTTACCATCGGCGGCAGGCCGAGCTTACGGGCGTATTCGATGCTCATGGGCATGCAGATGAGGCCCTTGCCGTGGGTCGCCATGAAGTTCATGTTTTCTGTCGTGCAGTACTGGGCGGCGCAGATAAAGTCGCCTTCATTTTCTCTATCCGGGTCGTCGGTGACGATGATGATGTGCCCGGCTTGCAATTCTTCGATTGCTTCTTCTACGGTATTGAATTTTCTGTTTTCCTTTGCCACAATAAAACCTCCTGAATATGATAAAGCCCTGACGGTCTGTTCAGCAGCGTCAGGGCTTTTTGGTCAACACAACACAAGCTGCGCGGCGGCAGCTTCATCGTATCTTCTTCCATCCAGACTATACTGTCGGTTTTGGAATTGCACCAAATCACGAGCACATGGCTCCTACGCCGTAGCGTTCGCGGACTATACCGCCGATCGGGAATTTCACCCTGCCCTGAAGATATATGACTACATGAATCATTATACACAGAATGGCTATCCTTGGCAAGAGCCGCCGCGGCCGGCCGGGCTGGGACAGGCCTATTCTATGTCGAATATTTTGCCCGGATTGAGGATATTGTTGGGGTCCAGGGCTTTTTTGATAGCTTTCATCATGGCCAGCTCGTCGGGATTGGTAAATTCTTCCATCAAATGCTTCCGCTTAAAGCCGATGCCGTGCTCGCCCGATAAGCGGCCGCCGTGGGCGTAGATGAAGGCGTACAGCTCCTGCTGGTTTTGTTCGACCCGGCGGGCCCAGTCTTCGTAGGGCGTATCGTCGGGCTTTAAGATGTTGAGATGGATGTTGCCGTCGCCGGCGTGGCTGGCAATGCGGGTGATCAGGCCGTATTTGCCGGCCAGGCGGAGAATTTCCGCCAGCAGGAGCGGTTCCTGGTCGACGGGGACGACGACGTCTTCTTTGCTGACGATGAGACTTTCGGCGCGGACTGCCTCGGCAAAGGCCTTGCGGGCCTGCCAGATTTTATTGTGGTCGGCGACGAGGACCGACGACGCGCCGTGCTGCGTGCAGAGCTCGTCTAAGGCGACGGCCTTGTCGTCCAGGTCGTCGTCATTGATGCCTTCGACTTCGACGATGAGGTAATTGCCCGAATCGCTGCCCTGCAGCTTTTCATGGAGATATTTTTCTACCGATCGGATCGTAATATTGTCCATGTATTCGACGCAGGTCGGGACGATGCCTTGCTTTAAAATGGCTCCGACGGCGCCGATGGCTTGTTCCGGCGAATCGAAAACGGCCAGCAGATCGAGGGCGTATTTAGGCTTCGGCAGGAGCTTGACCGTCGCCTTGGTGATGATGCCCAGCGTGCCTTCCGAGCCGATGACCAGCTGCTCGAGGCAGTAGCCTGTCGATTGCTTCTGCAGGCGTGCGCCGAGCTGGACGATGCGGCCCGTCGGATTGACGATTTCCACGTCGTATACCTGATGGCGCGTCGTACCGTATTTGACAGCCCGGTTGCCGCCGGCGTTGGTGGCGATATTGCCGCCGATAAAGCAGGAGTCGCCGCTGCAGGGGTCGCCGGCGTAGAACAGACCCTTGGCTTCGGCTGCGTCCTGCAGGTCCGACGTGCGGACGCCCGGTTCTACGACGGCGTATAAGGCGTCTTCGTTAATTTCCAGAATGCGGTTCATTTTTTCCAGGGACAGGACGACGCCGCCGTAAATGGGCACGGCGCCGCAGGCCAGCCCTGTACCGGCCCCGCGGGGCACGACGGGAAAATGATAGTCGTTGGCCAGCTGGACGACAGCGGCGACCTGCTCGGCCGTTTCGGCAAAGACGACGGCTTCGGGCATGTGGTGGTACGCTGGGTCGGTCACTTCGTCGTGGGAGTAGGGCTGCATTTTATCCGGATCTGTCGTGACGTTTTTAGGGCCGACGGCAGTCTGCAGTTTTTTTAAAATTTCAGGAGTAATCGGTTCATATCTCATGAGCAAAGACCTCTGTTTCTTCATAGTTTACGTTCTATTATATAATATCAGCGGCGTTTGCGAAAGTGGGCCGTATTAAATCGAGAAAAAACTTTATCTTACGTGAAAATGAAGGTATACTTATAGCATGCATGTTGCAGTGCCTACATTAAAGGAGCGGAATCATGACGGAAAAACGGGATGGGCGGCTCCGACGTACCGGGACGGTGCGCCGGCGGCGTACGAAAAAAAAGAAGGGGATGACGCTGTACAAGGGCATCGTCCTTCTCATACTGCTGGTCGGAGGAGTCTTCTTGTGCCTGCGCATGTATCAGATGTGGCAGATCCACGAGGACATGAAGCGGACGCTGCAGCAGGAGCAGGCCTTGACGGAAGAAAACCAGCGGCTGAAGGACAGGAAAGAACAGCTTATTTCCCCTGATGCCGTAGAAAAACAGGCGCGGGAACAGTTCGGACTGGCCGAGCCGGGAGAAATCCCCTACAGGCGCTGACGAGGCGTTCCGCCTTAGGAATTTACATTATTTTGCGATTGAATTTTTCGCCGTTTATGAGTATAATAGCGTTATACGTGTTATCAGCAAAGCTGAAGCATACAAGGAGGAATATAAGGTAACATGACAATCGAAGTAGGCAGTGTATTGGAAGGCACCGTGACAGGGATTACAAAATTTGGCGCTTTTGTAGAGCTTCCTGACAAGAAGGTGGGCTTGGTCCACATTTCTGAAGTTGCTAATGAGTATGTAAAAGATGTGCACGATTTCTTGAAAGTTCAGGACAAAGTAAACGTCAAAGTTTTGTCTGTCGACGATAAGGGAAAAATCGGCCTGTCTATTAAACAGACCCAGCCGGCTCCGGAAAAGAAAGAGTTCCGTCCAAGACATGAATTCCGCCAGCACAACAATTTTGACTCGAATCGCCGCTCTTCTACATCGTTGTCTTTCGAGGACCGGCTTAGTAAATTCCTGAAGGAAAGTGACGAACGCCAGATGGATTTGAAACGCAATACCGAATCAAAACGCGGCGGCCGCGGCGCTCGCCGTGCCGATTGATTTCGTATATCGGTAATCATAAGGACGAATAAAGAGTATTCCTGTCTTGGAATGCTCTTTTTGTTTTACCGACTGGAAAAGGCTGTCCGAGTTCGGAACGAGGTACATGACAGATGAAGGATAAGGAATTTGCCGTTGTCGATATCGGCTCCAATTCCCTGCGCCTGATGACGGGGCGCTGGGAAGATGATCGCTGGAAGTTTTCGGCGAAAGAATTGGAAACGACGCGCCTCGGCTATCAGATAGAAGAGACAAGGCATTTATCGCCGGAAGGGATTGAGGCCTCCCTTGCGGCCATGGCCCGATGGCAGGCCCGGTTAGGATCCGTTCCCGTCTGTGCCGTCGCGACCAGCGCAGTGCGCGAAGCCGCAGACGGCCAAGCCTTTTTGGCGGAAATACGGGCCCGTTTTGGCTGGCACTGCCGCTGCATTTCCGGCCTGGAGGAAGCGGCTCTCAGCTTCTGCGGGGCGGCAGCCGGCGTTGAAGCCGGCAAGGAGGCCGTCGTCCTGGATATCGGCGGCGGCAGCAGCGAAGTGGCCGTCGGCCGGGACGGCGTCGTCGCCTGGTCTCACAGCTATCCCTTGGGCGCCGTGCGCCTGACGAAAAAAAATCAGATGGAAGAAGGGGAACTGGCTGCTTTGGAAGCCTATTGCAGCCGGCAATGGCTGCCTGCGCCCATAGAACCTTCGGCGGCCCTTATCGGCGTAGGCGGAACGCTGACGACACTGGCCGCGATGGAGCTGGAAATGACGGAGTACGATCCGTCCCGCACCGAAGGCTGCGTCGTATCGCTGGAACGCCTGTCCTATCATCTGGACAGACTGCGGCGCATGGGTCCCGAAGGCCGCCGCCATGTAGCGGGACTGCAGCCTAAGCGCAGCGACATCATTGTCGCCGGTCTGGCCGTCGCCCGTTCCTTTTTGCAGCGCTATGGCTTTGACAGCATTCGCATCAGCGAAAGCGATTTGATGGAAGGCGTCTTTTACCGCCATTCCTTCCACGATGCCGCTTGGCGCGGAGGCGGCGGGAGCGGCCTATGAACGTCGTTGAAACTGTAGAAGCATACTGCCGGCAGCATTCGCTGTTTCAGCCGGGAGAGACGATTCTGATCGCCTGTTCCGGCGGGCCCGACTCGCTGGCATTGCTGGATATATTAGCCAGGCTGCGGCCGGCCTATGATTTGCGCCTCGCCGTATGCTACGTCCATCACGGCATTCGGGAGGCCGCCGACGAGGAGGTCCCGTTTGTACGGCAGGAAGCGGAGAAGCGGGCCTGTCCCTTTATCTGCCGCCGGACAGACGTGCCGGCGCTGGCGGCGCAGGAGCACGCGTCGCTGGAAGCTGTCGGCAGGAGAGAGCGGTACCGCCTGCTTCGCGAAGAAAAGGACCGTCTGGGGGCCGCGGCGATTGCCGTAGCCCATCATCAGGACGACCAGGCGGAAACGGTGCTGCTGCACTTGCTGCGCGGCAGCGGACTGACCGGATTGGGCGCGATGCGGCCGCAAACCGGCGACGTCATCCGTCCGCTCCTGAGTATAACGCGCGGAGAGATCGACGCCTATGTCAAAGAGCGGAATCTGACGCCCCGTCACGATGAAACGAACGACTCCGTCCAGTTTACGCGCAACCGCATCCGCCTGGAGCTGCTGCCGGCGCTGCGGCAGTACAATCCGTCCGTCGTCGGCGATTTAAACCGGCTGGCCCAGATTGCCCAGACCGAAGACGACTGCATGGCTCAGTGGGCGAGCCGTCTGTACGAGGCTCACGTCAGGCCGTGCCCAGGCGGAGCCGGCGTAGAAAAGAAATGGTTTCTCAGCCAGCCCGCGGCGCTGCAGCGCCGCCTCGTGCGTCTGCTGTGCCGGAACGCGACGGGGACGGAGCGGGATATACCCTTTCATTACGTAGAAACGATACGGGAGCTGGCCTGCAAGGGCGCGGGAAAGCAGTTCCAGACGGGCAGCGTCACAGCTTATACGACGAAGGCCGGCCTATGCGTCGTAGTATCGCAGGGCGTAAAGGGCCGGCGCAGAAAGAAAAAATAAAAACACGAAAGAACCGCAGGGAAGCCTGCGTCGCTATATATACTTTGTCATTCCGGGGAGGATATACTATGCATCAGGACGTAAAAGAAATATTATTTACAGAAGAACAAATACAGAAACGAGTGCGGGAAATGGGCGCGCAGATCACGGCTGATTACGCCGGCAAGACGATCTTGCTGTGCGGCATTTTGAAAGGCGCCGTCGTATTTTATACGGATTTGGCCCGTCAGATTCAGGGTCCCGTAAAATTTGACTTCATGAGCTGCTCCAGCTACGGCTCGTCGGCCACGTCGTCCGGCGCGGTTACGATTCGCAAGGACATGGACAACGACGTCGCCGGCAAGGACATCCTCATCGTCGAGGATATTATCGATACGGGCATTACGCTGAGCTACCTCGTGCCCTATTTGAAAGAGCGCGGCGCCAATTCGGTTAAGCTGGCTACCTTGCTGAGCAAGCCGTCGCGCCGGAAGGTCGATATCCACGTCGACTACAACGGCTTTGAAATTCCCGACGCCTTCGTCGTCGGCTACGGCCTCGATTACGACAGCTCCTATCGGAACCTGCCCTATATCGGTATCTTGAAGGAAGAAATCTATACGAAATAAACATATACTATTACCGTCTTGGTTTGCGGGAAAAGCTGTTGTTGCATTGTCCGAAGTATGGTAATATAGATATTGTATTGGTTGCATGACATTACTTAACGATAGATTACTTTGAAAGGAGTAGTATCTTGAGCAAATTTGTGCGTAATGTAAGTTTATACTTACTGATTATCATCGTTGCCGTTTCTATCATCGATGCGTTTACGACAAATAAAGCTGATAAATCGGAAATTTCCTATACGAATTTCATGAATCAGGTTCAGCAGAAAAAAGTAGACGCAGTCCAGATTACGGACGACCACGCCATCGTCGGTCAGCTGAAGGACGGCACGTCTTTTACATCGTACGCCCCGACGGACGCGGCTATGATGCCGGCCCTGCGCGACGCGGAGGTCAACGTCATCGCCAAGCCGCCTGAACAGCCCTCGTGGTGGATGAGCCTGCTGAGCTCTATCCTGCCGATTTTGATTCTCATCGGTGTGTGGTTTTTCATCATGCAGCAGACCCAGGGCGGCGGCGGCCGGGTGATGAATTTCGGCAAGAGCCATGCGAAGATGCACGGCGAAGGAAAAATCAAGGTATCCTTTAAAGACGTTGCCGGCGAAGACGAAGCGAAGGAAGAATTGGCGGAAATCGTCGAATTTCTCCGCAATCCCGGCAAATACAACAACATCGGCGCCAAGATTCCCAAAGGCGTGCTGCTCTTCGGGCCTCCGGGCACCGGGAAAACCCTGCTGGCCCGGGCCGTTGCCGGCGAAGCAGGCGTTCCCTTTTTCAGCATCAGCGGCTCCGACTTCGTAGAAATGTTCGTCGGCGTCGGCGCGTCCCGCGTGCGCGATCTGTTCTCCCAGGCTAAGAAAAACGCGCCGTGCATCGTCTTCATCGACGAAATCGACGCCGTAGGCCGCCAGCGCGGCGCAGGCCTTGGCGGCGGTCACGACGAACGCGAACAGACGCTGAACCAGCTGCTCGTAGAAATGGACGGCTTTGGCGCCAACGAAGGCATCATTACGATTGCCGCGACGAACCGTCCCGATATCCTCGACCCGGCGCTGCTGCGTCCCGGCCGTTTTGACCGGCAGATCACCGTCGACCGTCCGGATCTTCGGGGCCGCCGGGCTATCCTGGAAGTGCACGCAAAAGGCAAGCCTCTCGGCAAGGACGTCGATTTGGATATTATCGCCAAGAAGACGCCGGGCTTTACCGGCGCCGATTTGGGCAACCTGCTGAACGAAGCGGCGCTGCTAGCGGCTCGCGCTGATAAAAAAGTCATCAACATGGCCGAACTGGAAGAAGCCAGCGAAAAGGTATGCTTCGGTCCGGAACGGCGCAGCCATGTCATCAGCGACAAGGAAAAGCGGCTGACGGCCGTTCACGAATCGGGCCACGCCCTGATTGCCTATTTGCTGCAGCCGAACTCCGACCCGGTCCATAAGGTCACGATTATTCCCCGCGGCCGCGCCGGCGGCTATACGATGATGCTGCCGAATGAAGAACGGTCCTATGAGACGAAATCGTATTATCTGGCGCAGATCCGCGTCGCCTTGGGCGGCCGGGCTGCTGAAGAAATCGTCTTCAATGAAATCAGCAGCGGCGCGTCGGGTGACTTGCAGAGCGTTACCCGCATCGTCCGCCAGATGATTACCCGCCTGGGCATGAGCTCCAAGCTGGGGCCGATGGTCTTCGGCGAACAGCAGGACCAGGTGTTCCTGGGCAAGAGCCTGGGCCACGACCGCAATTACGGCGAAGGCGTAGCCGAACTGATCGACAAGGAAATGCACGATATCGTTACCGAGGCCTATGCGGACGTACTGCGCATGCTGAAGGAAAACATCAAGGCTCTTCACAGCATGGCAGAAGCGCTGCTGGAAATCGAAACGATTAATCACGAACAGGTAGAAAATCTGATTAAATATGGTTCGCTGGAAGCACCTAAGCCGGAAGGCGACAGCGAAAGCGCCGAAGGCGCCGAACCGGCGGAAGGGCAGAAGCCTCATGTAGAAGTCAGCCCGTGGGGCAATACCGTATCAGAAGACAAAAACTAAATGAAAAAGCTGCGGCACTGTCGCAGCTTTTTTATGTGACGGAGAAAGTTTCTGGCAGATACATAAAATATGTAATGATTTATATTACTTTTTCTTGATATTGACAGGGATTTCTTTTATGCTACAATTTCTGTATGCCCAAAGATATAGGTATGTCAGCTATATCTATGTCGGCATCGTATCGTTAGTATTAGGAGTGAAAAAGAATGAGACAGGATATCCTGGATTATTTGATGGAGAATCAGGGGACTTTCGTATCCGGACAAAAAATTTCCGAATTATTTGGGATTTCCCGTACAGCCGTTTGGAAACATATCCGCGTCTTAAAACAGCGGGGATACGTCATTGAATCGTATACGAAAAAAGGCTATTGTTTGAAAGAAGCGCCGGAGCTGCTGCGGCCGGAGCAGATTGCCAACGGGCTGAAAACCGGCCTGTTTGGAAAAAAGATTGTGTATTTTGAAAAGGTGGATTCGACGAATACGGTGGCCAAACGACTGGCCGACCAGGGCGCTGATGAAGGGACGATCGTCGTCGCCGAAGAACAGACCGGCGGGAGAGGACGGCTGGATCGTTCTTTCATTTCGCCCTTCGCTCAGGGGATTTGGTTTTCCCTTATTTTGCGGCCTACCTTTCCGCCTATGGAGGTTTCTAAGCTGACGCTGGTTGCCGCCGTGGCTCTGACCAAGGTGCTGCGCCGGGCCGGCCTCATCCACTGCGGCATCAAGTGGCCCAACGATATCCTGGTCGGCGACAAGAAGCTGGTCGGGATCTTGACGGAGCTGAACGCGTCCGTTGAAAAGATCAACTACGTCGTCATGGGCATCGGCATCAACACGGCCCTCGGCAAAAAAGCGATGCCGCGGGAGCTGAAAAAGACCGTGACGAGCTTCGCCATAGAAAACGTGCCCGTACAGCGGGTAGAGCTGCTGCAGGACATATTGCGCGAATTGGAACGGTATTACGACGTGGCCAGCGAGCAGGGCTTCGCGCCGATTCTGGAAGAATGGAAGGTCTTGTCCTGCATGCTGGGACGGGACGTAGAAGTCTCAGCGTCGGACCGGTCGTTTACGGGAAAGGCCGTGACGCTGGACGAAAACGGCAACCTGATGGTCGAGACGGCAAACGGCATGGAACGGGTGCTGGCCGGCGACGTGCGGGTTCGCCCCGTCTGACAGGACAGCGGCAATCGAATAGGGTAAAGGCGGCATACGCAGTGCAGGACGAGCTGCGGCATGCCGCTTTTTCTTTGGAAAATAGACGGCAAGACCTATCCAAGGAAGAAAAACTTTGTTATTATAGTAACCGTATATTATTTCATTTAGGGCAGGGAGAGTACAACGTATGTTATTAGTCATTGATGTAGGAAATACAAATATTGTTCTCGGCGTATTCAAGGGAAAGGAATTGCTGGACCATTGGCGCATTTCGACGAACAAGCTGCGCACGACGGACGAATACGGCGTGCTGATTCGCGACCTCTTTTACTTGAACGATGTGAATTCGGAAGATATCGACTCGATCATTATTTCGTCTGTCGTACCGCCGGTTATGCCGACGCTGGAACGCATGTGCCAGCGCTACTTCGGCTTGGTGCCGCTCATCATCGGGCCGGGCGTGAAGACGGGCATGGATATTAAATACGACAATCCCCGCGAGGTAGGCGCCGACCGCATCGTCAATGCCGTGGCGGCTTACGCGAAATACGGCGGCCCGGTCATCATCATCGACTTCGGTACGGCTACGACCTTCTGCGCCGTCGATAAGAAGGGCAACTACCTCGGCGGCTCTATCTGCCCGGGCATCGGTATTTCGACGGACGCCCTGGTGCAGCGCACGGCCAAGCTGCCGCGTATTGAAATCCGCCGGACGGAAAAAGTCATTTGCCGCAATACGGTGGAAAGCATGCAGGCCGGCGTGTACTACGGCTACATCGGCCAGATCGAAGGCATTGTCAATCACATGCGCAGGGAATTGGGCGGCAACGCCAAGGTCGTCGCGACAGGCGGCTTTGCCGTCGTCCTTGCGCCGGAAACGAAGGCCATCGACGTCGTAGAACCGATGCTGACGTTGGAAGGACTGAGAATTATTTATGAACGAAATTGCTAAGCCCTTTGCCATCGGCCCGGTCCGGCTCGAACGGCCGGTCATCCTGGCGCCTATGGCCGGCGTATGCGATTTGCCGTACCGCGTCATTGCCCGCCGCTATGGCGCGGCTTTGGTCTGCACGGAAATGGTCAGCTCTCAGGGGATACGCTATAAAAACAAGCATACAGAAGAACTGCTGTATATCGACGAGCGGGAGCATCCCCTGTCGATGCAGATATTCGGGGCCGATCCCGTCGTCATGGCCCAGGCGGCGATAGCCGTCGAACAGGCTGGCGCAGATATTGTCGATATCAACATGGGCTGTCCCGTCAAAAAGATCGTCAAAAACGGCGAAGGTTCTGCCTTGATGAAGGATTTGCCCAAGGCGGAACAGGTCATCGCCGCCGTCGTAAAGGCTGTGTCGATTCCCGTCACCGTAAAAATGCGTACCGGATGGGACGACGATTCCTTTACAGCCGTTGAATTGGCTCAGCGGGCGGAAGCTGCCGGCGCGGCGGCTATTACCGTTCACGGCCGGACGCGGGAGCAGTTTTACAGCGGCCGCGCCGATTTGGACAAGATACGGCAGGTCGTAGAAGCCGTCTCTATCCCGGTCATCGGTAACGGCGACATCGTAGACGGCCCGTCGGCGGTGCACATGTTTGAGGCGACGGGCTGCGCCGCCGTCATGGTCGGCCGGGGCGCCCAGGGGAATCCGTGGATTTTCCCGCAGATATACCGCTATATGGATACGGGTGAAATCCTGCCGCCGCCGTCGCCGATGGAACGGTACGAGCAAATTCTGGAGCACTTTGAAGCCCTGCTGGCCTACAAGGGCGAATATATCGGCGTGCGGGAAATGCGGGCCCACGCCTCGTGGTACACGAAGGGCATGTACGGCTCGGCGGCCCTGCGCGAACGCATCAATCGGGCCGACACGGCTCAGGCCTTCAGGGACTGCATCCATACGATGATGGAAGAAGCGGCGCAGTCTTAGTACAACGAGTAAACAGCTTCGCATGGTGCTTGTGGCGGACAATGCGCAGCTGTTGTCGTAAAATAAGTGCAAAAAAATGTATTAGATTGAGCGAGGCTGACATATGAGAAATGAGGACTATCATGTTGACAGACAGACAGACAGCTTATATCTATTTTAGTTCCTTGTTATAATGAAGAAGCTGCGCTGCCTGTATTTTATGACCGAACGTCGAAGGTTATAAACTCGATTAACCGATACGAGTTTCAATTTGTATTTGTAAATGACGGCAGTACTGATGACACGCTGCGTATTCTTAAGGAATTGCGAGAACGGGATACACGAGTATGCTATATTGACTTGTCCCGCAATTTCGGCAAAGAAATCGCCATGATTGCCGGTATCGATTATTTATCCGGCGACGCGGCTATTATCATGGATGCCGATTTGCAGGATCCACCGGAGTTAATTCCCGAAATGATTTCCTATTGGGAACAAGGATACGACGATGTATGCGCCAAACGAACCAGCCGTGAAGGAGAAACGTTCTTCAAAAAATGGTCGTCCCATATGTTTTACCGCATACTGCAAGGCGTATCGAATATTCCGATTCAGAAGGATGTCGGCGATTTCAGGCTGTTGGATAAGCAATGTCTGGAAGCGTTACGATTAATGCGCGAATCGCAGCGTTATACGAAAGGCTTATTTAGTTGGATTGGATTTAATAAAAAAGAAATCCTTTTTGAACGGCCGGCGCGGATTGCTGGAAAAACGAAGTGGAATTATTGGAAGTTGTTAAATTTAGCCATTGAAGGATTAACTAGTTTTACGATAGCGCCGCTGCGGCTGGCAGCCTTTGTCGGCTGCGTACTGGCGTTTTTGGCCATGATGTACATGGCTGTCATCATTATCAAGACAATTATATATGGAGGCGATGTAGCAGGGTATCCATCCTTGATCACCGTGATACTGTTTATTGGCGGAGTCCAATTATTCTTCCTGGGGATTATGGGAGAGTATTTAGGGCGCGTGTTCAATGAAAGTAAATTCAGGCCATTGTATTTAGTTAAAACGTATAATGGTCAGAGAATAGTACGACAAAAATTTTATGGGGGTCGAGGATAATGCAAAAGATTAAAAATTTTTTTAGTTCTGTTTATTATTGGGGAACATTTAATACAAAAGAAAGAGATATTTTTAAGTGGCTGGTTGGTTTATTTTGTGTATATGTTTTTCCAATTGTTTTAGCAAATGTATATTATATTGACGATTTAGGGAGAGCGCTTAGCGGATTTGCATGGACAAGTAATGGGCGGCCATTTGCTGGATTTATTATGTCTTTAATAGAATTTGGTAAACCTCTTGCAGATGTTTCTCCGCTGACACAATTTTTATCAGTTCTTGTGTTGGCATATGTATTGGTTTTATGGTCTAGAAAATATATACCAAAAGAAAATTTATATGTAACTGTATGTTGTTTATTTTTGTGCATTGCAAATCCCTTTTTTCTAGAGAACTTATCTTATAAATTTGATTCATTGCCTATGACATTGGCGGTAAGTCTTTGTTTGTTTGCCTTTTCTTTACCAGCTTCTTTAAGCAGAAAAAAAGAAGCTGTATGTGTTGGTATTGCTGTTATTCTTACATTATCGCTTTATCAGGCAGCATTAGGAATGTATTTATGTTTTATTGCTATAGAAAGTATGGCAGGACTAGTAGCCAAAAAAGATTTAAAATATTTAACCCAAAAAGTATTATTTCGCGGAGCTGTAATTGGATGTGCTAGCGTTTTATATAAAATAACTATTGCGCAGAGATTTGTTGGTAAGGATGGGTATAACGCTGTTCACTCACAAATGATTTTGCCCGTAAATTATGAAAGCATACAGACTATCATTCATAATTGTTTATCTTTCTTTGATTTAATTAAAGAATATGTTTATTCTATACCAGTTGGGGGCAAAGTAATAATTTTGCTAGCTTGTATTTGGGCATTAGTTCTTATATTGGCTTCATATGTGAAATGCTATAGGAGTCATAAAATTGGGAGTACTTTTTTTTGGCTTTCATCAATTTGTATTATTATTATTTTTGGTAGCTTTTTACCTTTGTTATTGTTGAAGGTTCCGGTTATAGCTCCGAGAACATTGATATCGGCTTGTAGTATTACACTGTGGATCGGCTTATTAATAACATACCTTTCTCATAAGAAAAAGATTGTTACGTTATTGTTTGTTCCCATGATTTTGTTTGCATTTTCTTATTCTTATGTATATGGGAACGTTTTGAACAAACAGAGTGAAGGCAATATTTTTATTGCCAAATTAATTAATGTGGATTTAAATCAATTAAATTATAGTGGAAATATAAAAACAGTAACAATTATAGGCAATGCTCCTGAAACTAAAGAATACCAATTTGAAAGTAAGAAGTATCCTTTGATGAAGCGATTAGTTCCTATATATATGCGAGGGGGGTGGTTCTGGGGATATAAACTTCTGGATAATTACTCTTTTAATAAATATAATTGGGAGGAAGAAAAAAAGATTGATAAGTCTTTCATAGAAAAACAAAAAGCAGTGAGAGAAAATAGCATTTATGAAATTTATATTGATGGAGAGCGAGCGATTATATCGTTTCGATAACACTAGACAAAAGTTCTTTTTCATTGACATACATAACAGATACGCATATAATTAAAGTTATCGTAAAATAGAAAGGTGGAAATAGTGCCAAGGTGTCTTGACACTATTTCTATTTGCCGTCATAGGGAAAAGGAGTACTAATATGACAAATGAAACGCTGATTACGCAAGAAGGTCTGGAACAATTAAAGGAAGAATTAAACGAGCTGAAATCAGTTCGCCGCATTAAAGTTTCCAAACGTATTCAGGAAGCAATCGCTTTGGGCGACTTGAGCGAAAACTCTGAATATGATGACGCTAAAAATGAACAGGCTTTTGTCGAAGGCCGCATTTCCGAACTGGAAAATAAAATCCGTACGGCAAAAATCATTCAGGAATCTGACGACAGCAGCGCGAAGGTGCGCCTGGGCTCTAAAGTGATTCTGGAAGACGTAGAAACGGGCGACCGTTTTGAATATACCGTCGTCGGCACGGCGGAAGCCGATCCGTTCAACAATAGAATTTCCAATGAATCTCCCGTAGGCAAGGCGATTTTGGGACAGCCGATCAACGAAGCGAATCCCGTCGTCGTCACGGTCAAAGCGCCGGCAGGCGAATTGAAATACCGGATTTTGCCGTTTACGGCGGAATAAAAAAGCCTATAGGAGGAATTGTCATGTCCGATGAAATGCAGAAAGAAAATCTTGTCATAGAAGAAGAAAAATTAAACGACCAAATGAAGGTGCGCCGCGAAAAGATGCAGAGCTTTATCGACGCCGGCGTCTATCCCTTCGGTCAAAAATTTGACTGGGATCACCATGCCCAGGAATTGAAGGACCAGGCAGAAGCCCTGGAAAAAGATGAAACGGTCGTCCGCATTGCCGGCCGCCTCATGGCGATCCGCCGTCACGGCAAGACGGCGTTCTGCGTCCTTCGCGATATCAGCGGCGAAATCCAGCTGTATTTCCGCAAGGATATTTTGGGTGAAGAATCGTATACCTTGTTCAAGCTGCTGGATATCGGCGATATCGTCGGCGTCGAAGGGGTTGTTTTCACGACTCACACGGGCGAAACGACGGTCCGCGTTGAAAAATGGACGCTGCTGTCCAAGTCTCTCCGTCCGCTGCCGGAAAAATTCCACGGCCTGACGGATAAGGAAACGCGCTATCGCCAGCGGTATTTGGATCTCATCGTCAATCCGGAAGTAAAAGACACGTTCATTAAACGATCCCAGATTATCAAGGGCATTCGCCAGTATTTGGACGAACGGGGATTCCTGGAAGTAGAAACGCCGATGCTGCACACGATTGCCGGCGGCGCGGCTGCCCGTCCCTTCAAGACCCACCACAACGCCCTCGACATGGATATTTACCTGCGCATTGCGCCGGAACTGCACTTGAAGCGCCTGCTCGTCGGCGGTTTGGAACGGGTATATGAAATGAACCGCTGCTTCCGCAACGAAGGCATCGACACGCGCCACAACCCGGAATTTACGACGGTAGAATTGTACCAGGCTTACGGCGATTTGGAAGACGTCATCAAGATTACGGAAGAAATGGTATCACAGCTGGCTATGAAGCTGTACGGTACGATGAAGATTACCTATATCGACAAGGAAATCGACTTGACGCCGCCCTGGGACAGAATGACCATGATCGAAGCCGTTAAAAAATACACCGGCGAAGACTTCACGGACGTCAAGACTGTAGAAGAAGCGCGGGCTATTGCCGACAAGCTGCACGTCGAATACGGCGAATACGACGGCATCGGCAAGATTATCAACGGCTGCTTTGAAGATTACGTAGAAGAAAACCTGATTCAGCCGACGATCATTACGAACCATCCGCTGGAAATTTCGCCGCTAAGCAAGCAGGATCCGGATAACCCCTTGCTGACCTATCGCTTCGAAGGCTTTATTTACGGCCGCGAACTGGCCAACGGCTTCGGCGAATTGAACGATCCTATCGATCAGCGCAACCGCTTTGTCGAACAGATGAAGGAACGCGAACGGGGCGATGACGAAGCTCATCAGATGGATGAAGACTACTGCCGCGCTCTGGAATACGGCCTGCCGCCGACAGGCGGCCTGGGTATCGGCATCGACCGCTTGGTCATGTTCCTTACCAACAGCGCGTCCATTCGCGACGTATTGTTGTTCCCGCTTAGCCGTCCGGAACAGAAATAATTAGGAAACACCCTTTGAACCATCGTGTCGAAGGGTGTTTTTTGCAAACGCCCCATGAGGAGGAAGACGATGAACGGAAAAAAGAAGGTTATACTCGCTGTTTTTTGCCTGCTGTGCGCTTCCTGTCTGCCTGTCGGGGCCGCCTCTGCCGACGGCAGTCCCGCCCAGTCTGAACCTGCCCTTACGGCAGTCCAGAGTCGTGCCGGCGCTGCAGAGCAGACTACGGCGGCAGGGGAAGGCGAAGAGGCTGATAAAAAAGACAAAAAGAAACCGATTTCCAACGGCAAGATATTGACCAAGGACGAAATCGGGGCGATGGATATTGCCGTTCCCAGCGTCCTGCACGCCGGCGATTTTCACGTCGGCGGCATACACTGCGGCGACAGCCTGCGCAAGGTCCGGAGCCTGTACGGCAGCCCGACGAAGTATGCCCGCAGCGCCCATTATACGACGATGCAGTATGACGGCAAGGATATTGCCATGCGGGTTCGCAGCCGCAACGACACGGCCGATATCCTGAAGGAAACGGGAGAAGAACGGGAAGGCGTCCGCATCGGCGTCGAGTCGGTGTTCCTGACCAGCGGGAAAGACGCCGTCTTCGGACGGGGCCTGCGCCTGAAAATGCCTGCCGAGGTACTGGTTCGCCAGATGGGGATTCCTTCCAATGTCTTGCGCGACGCCGACGCCAATATTTATTACTTTGTGTATGAAAATCCCGCCAGGGACGGAGCCATGATTTTTGCCGTCGCCAATCGGAAAATCGAGCGGGTGGCCCTCATGCCGCCGCGTCCGCCCTACAGCCGCGGCGAAGCCCTGCCGGCCCAGAATAAATGGTCGGAACGGGATTTTACGCTCATGGGATTCAGCCTGAACCAGCCCTTCCAGGCCAATAAGTACAACATGTGGAATAACCTGGTCAAACGGGACAGCAACAATTTCTGGCTCTACGGCGATTACGGCGTCGAAGTAGACCGCCGGAACATGGTGCAGAAGGTCTTTCTGCTGACTAACAACGCCTATACGAGCCGCGGCGCGACGCTGGGCTATCATATTTCGACGGTATTGTCCCTGTACGGACGGCCCGACCGGGTCGAAGTTGGGCCGGAAGCGGAGAAATCCGTCGACGCCTATTACTACGACAGCCCTTTCCAGAAGGGCGTTTCCCTGGTCTTCGTCGTCAACCACGCCAGCCGCTATGTGGAAGATGTGCTGCTGATCAGCGCGCCTATTCAGAATCTGCAGGATCCCATGGCCCGTTACGGCCTGCAGTCCTGACGGCGGCGCGGGACGATTCTTCAAGTATATACAAATAAAATAGCAAAAATGCTTTACTTATATGACTGACATCCAGTATAATAAATATAACTAATACTAGCAGATGAAGGTGATTTTCATGGTTACAGATGCAGATGTTTTAAAACGGTGGAAGTACATTGCTCAGGAAGATGAAAAGCTGCTTATCCTTATCGGCGGTCCCGGCTCTGGCAAGAGCAAGCTCATCCGTGAACTGACGTTCCAGGATGGCTGGAAGATTTGCGAAGCCCGCGAGCTCTTCGACGACGAATTCTTGGAAATTCCTCGGGCCGACCGTCCGGAAAAAGCTATTTCCCTCATTTCGACGGCGATTCACCGCCTCAACGCCCGCGTTGTCATGATCGATAACGTCGAATTCCTGTTCGCCCCGATTTTGAACCTCAATCCAGTTCAGATGCTGAAGGATTTGAGCAAGGAATGCCCGATTATCGTCAGCTGGCGCGGCAGCTTGGAAGGCAATACGTTGTATTTCGAACACAACGGCGATCCCAAGTATGCTAAATTTACAATCGAAGATCCGAAACATGTAATGTCCCTCGACTGATTTCCCCGTACGTGCGTAAAACGCCGCAGAGCCTGTTGATTCTGCGGCGTTTTATTTTGCTCTTTTTTTCTCCTGTACGTCATGGTATAATGACAAAAGCGTTTGTTTGATTTCAATAAAAGGAGCAGATAACGATGGGTGACTATATGATTGCCGTCATCTTGGGGATCGTCGAAGGGGTAACGGAATACCTGCCTATTTCTTCGACGGGCCACATGATTCTCGTCGGCGACTGGCTGGGATTTACGGGGCCGAGGGCCAGCGTATTTGAAGTATTTATTCAGCTCGGCGCTATTTTGTCGGTTCTGGTGATTTATAAAGAAAAATTTATCCGCATGCTGCGGCAGTACCGCTGCTGGGATATGCTGCGCCCGCAGAATTGGCGGCGCAACGATACGGGGCTGACGCTGGCTCACGTGGGAGCGGGCATCGTGCCGGTCATGATCATCGGCTACTTTGCCCATGGAGTGATCAAAACGTATCTCTTTTCCGTCGGCACCGTCATTATCGGCCTGGTTATCGGCGGCGTGTTCATGCTGCTGGCCGAACGGGCGAAGATACGCGTGTTGTGCGACGATGTGGAAAAGATGACCATCTTGCAGGCATTTTTAGTCGGCGCCTTTCAGATGTTCGCCTTGTGGCCCGGCTTTTCCCGCTCCGGCTCGACCATTGCCGGCGGCTTATTTCTGGGGCTGAGCCGGAAGGCAGCAGCAGATTTTTCCTTTATCATTGCCGTGCCGGTCATGATCATCGCCTGCTTTTACGATTTGCTGAAGAGCTGGTCCGTATTGGACAGCGGCGATTTGGTCATGATTGCCATCGGCTTTGTGACGGCCTTTATCGTAGCGTATATTTCCGTATTGTGGTTCCTGAAATTTCTCAATAAATCGACCCTTACGTCCTTTGCCTGCTACCGGTTTTTAGTCGCCGTCGTATCGTTTGTGTATTTCTTCATCTTGAAATAGAAAAAGCGCCGCAAGGCGCTTTTTTTGCAGTTATGCCTGCGGCGATGAAAGGACGGCGAAGCTGCGGGAAATATCGGCGATAAAGGGCTGCGGATCCGTTCCTTCCGGCAGGTCGCGGAGGATGCTTTCCAATATGTTTGGGAAAAAGAGGTTGACGCCCTGCATGTATACGTAATAATAATACTGCAGTCCGTCGTCGCCTTTTAAAATCATCGGCGCCAGCTCGTCGTTTACGGTGAAGGCTAGGTCGTAAAAATCGAGCAGCTCTTGCTTGAAGCGGTCTAAATGGAGCTCGTTTTTCCCGTAGTCCTCCAGAAGATGGGAGCCCATATCGGCCAGAGCCTTCGGAAGGCCCGCCGCTTTTTCCGGCATTTCCGCGCCGTTGTCTTCCAGGACGTGATGGAGCGTATGAAGGGCGCCGACAAGGGATTCACAGAAAAAATTAAAGGTCAGCAAACCGTCCGAACCGGTCAAGCCGGTAAAGGTATATGTTGTCATGATAGATGTTTCCTCCTGGGCAGGTTAATTTAAACGGCTTCCGTGGATGTCCAAAGGAGCGAGTCCGGAGAAGTCTCGTTGTATTTGCTCTATAAATTGCTGTAGTTTTTGACTTTCCGGCAGGTCCATGAGCAGGCTTTGCAGCATGACCGGCAGGAAGTGCTTGAGGCCTTGGACGAATACTTGGCTGTAATAGACGGCTTCGAGGGGCGCGTCGGACAGATCGTCTTCCAGGTCGCTGCAAAGAGAAAAGGCCAGGTCGTAGAAGGCCAGTATGTTTTCTCTGAACCGGCCTAATTGCAGGCAGTCTGCATGATAGTCGTCCCGCAGGTCGGCGCTGATATCTTCCAGCATGTCGAACAGCTCGTCTGCGTCGTCGGCGGGAATGCAGAGATGGTTTTCCTCCATGACGTCCAGGTAATCAGACAGGGTATCGGCCAACGATTTGCTGAAGAATTCGAAGGTCCACAAGGCTTCGTCGCTCAGCATTCCGCTGAATGTATATTTGTCTTTATGGTATACTCCTTTTTTCATGAAGCTCCTCCTTTTTCATTGTATCGGTGCAAGTGTATTATACCATAATTTGCAGAAAATGAATTGAGTCGAGGCCAAGAATATGATACCATTGGTACGTAGTAAAAAATGGAAAAAGGTCTTATCGGAGGGAATACCTATGGCAAAGCATAAAAAGATACAATTAAAGAAGCGCTCCGGCCCGGCAGCCCGCATCCACCGCGGCTTGTCCATGCCCGTCGGCCCGGGCAGCGACAGCAGTACGCTGAGCTTCCGCAGCTTGGCGGAGCTGAAGGCGAAGTATTTCGTCTTCACAGGCCGCCTGCCGCGCCGTTCCTTTATCATGAGGACGCTGGTCCTCATGTTTGCCCAGCTCATGTTTTCGGCTATTTTATACAGCCGCTTCGCCGAAGCCGTGCTGATCAACCGCATGGATTACGCTGCGGTGTTCGGCATCATCTTCGTGCTGCTTTCTATACCGGTCATCTGGTCGCAGCTGTCCTTAGGTGTTCGCCGCTGTCACGATATGAACAAGCAGGGAGCCTTGTTTATCATTCCCTTTGCCTGTTATCTGGCCAGCTATGTCCTGCCGATTGCCGGTATGGATACGGCGGCGACGGCGGCCCAGTCGATCATGGCCGTATCCTATTTGGGCTTTTTTACCGTGAAGGGGACGTCCGGCGACAACGCCTACGGACCGGAACGGGCTCGTTAGGGGGATGAGACAATGACTTTGGATCATGGAATCGCAGGCGATACGTATATCGTGGAAGCCCTGCATCTGCCGCAGAACATGGAACGGCGCCTTCAGGCGCTGGGAATGATCAAGGGAACGAAGGTGTCGGTTCTCAACAATAAAAACGCCGGCACGATGATCATCCAGATGCGCAGTACGCGCCTGGCCCTCGGCAAGGGGATTTCATCACATATTGAAGTAAGGAGTTGAATCGTATGAAAGCGGAAGTGCAAGGACAAACGGATCCGCTTCGTACCGTGAGCAGTATGGAACAGAAACCGTCAGAAATGACCGTCGCCTTTATCGGCAATCCGAATTGCGGAAAGACGACGTTGTTTAACGCCTATACGGGAGCTAATTTGAAAGTGGCGAACTGGCCTGGCGTTACTGTAGAAAAAGTAGAGGGGGCCATCGATTCCCACGGCGTCCATATCCATCTGGTCGACTTGCCGGGGACGTACAGCCTGACGTCTTATACGATGGAAGAGCAGGTTTCCCGTAATTTTATTTTAAGCGACCAGGTCGACGTCATCGTCGACGTCGTAGACGCGTCGGCGCTGGAGCGGAATCTGTATCTGACGCTGCAGCTTCTGGAGTTAGGCAAGCCCGTCGTCGTCGCCCTGAACATGATGGATATCGTAGAAAAGCGGGGAATGGAAATCGACCTGCACCGCCTGCCGGAAATGCTGGGCGTACCGGTCATCCCCGTGTCGGCCCTGAAGCGGCGAGGCCTGAGCGTGCTGCTGCACGCAGCGGTCCACCATCGCGGCCATGTGCGGCCGGACAGGCTGATCCACAACCATTCCGATGAGACGAAGCACCGCCACAACCATCACGACGAATTTGCCATGGTGTACAGCGACGCCCTGGAGGACAAAATCGACGCGGTGCGAAGCATGCTGCACGAACGGTATCCTGATATTTATAACCATCGCTGGCATGCCTTGAAGCTGCTGGAAATGGACCCGGAAGTGACGAAGAATTTTCCCGTCGATGATCCGGCCCATGTCATAGACCGCAGCTATGAAACGGACATCATCAACGAAAAATATAATTTTATAGAGGAAATCATACAGGAAGTCGTCGTCAACCGGGCGGCCCGGGCGGCGGCGACGGACTATGCCGACAAGATACTGACGAGCAACTGGCTCAGTATCCCCGTGTTCCTCTGCATCATGGCCGTCGTCTTCTTCCTGACCTTCTTCATTGGCGATATGCTGAAGGAGTATTTTGAAGAAGCGATAGACTTCTTGTCGCAGGGCGCAGGGGCTATTCTGGCCGCGGCCGGAGCGGGCGACATGGTCGTCTCCCTGGTGTGCGACGGCATCATTGCCGGCGTCGGCGGCATCTTGACGTTTTTGCCGAATATTTGTATTTTGTTCTTTGCCCTGGCCCTGTTGGAAGACAGCGGCTACATGTCCCGCGTAGCCTATATTATGAACGATATTATGAATAAGATGGGATTGTCGGGGCGGGCCTTTATTCCGATGATACTGGGCTTTGGCTGCAGCGTGCCGGCTATTATGGCTTCAAGGGCTCTGGAAAATAAGGAGGACCGGTATCGGACGATGCTGGTTACGCCGTTCATGTCATGCAGTGCCAGACTGCCTATCTACATTTTATTTTCCGGCATGTTTTTTCCGAACCATGCCATGCTGGCGGCCTACTCCATGTACATCATCGGCATCGTCGTCGCCCTGGTATCGCTGCTGGCGATCAATGTGATGCGCAAAGACACGTCGGACAACGCGCTGCTCATCGAGCTGCCCGAATACAAGCGGCCCAGCAGCCGGACTGTGGCAATTTACGTATGGGAGAAGGTAAAGGATTACCTCAGCCGCGCCGGCACGATTATCTTCGCCGCGTCTATTATCATGTGGTTTATTTTGAACTTTGGCCCAAGCGGATACGGCGATATGGCCAACAGCTTCGGCGCTTTGATCGGCCGGGGCCTGACGCCCTTTTTCGCTCCGATCGGGCTGGGATATTGGCAGATTACGGTGGCTCTCATCGCCGGAATTTCGGCGAAGGAAGTCGTCGTATCGAGCTTCGCCGTATTATTTGACGGCCTGAATATCAACTCGACGGCCGCCCTGGCCGCCTTGGCGGCGACGCTGGGACAGAGCGGGTTTACAGCCCTCAACGGCTACTGCATGATGCTGTTTTCCCTGCTGTACGTTCCCTGCGCGGCTACGATTGCCACGATACATGCGGAATCGAAGAGCTGGAAATGGACGGCTTTTTCCGTGGCCTTTCAGATTTTTGTCGCCTGGATTATTACCTTCGCCGTATATCAGGTTGGCAGCCTGGTCGGTTAGGTTTACCTTTTGCCGTGTGTTGCAGTTTTACAATTCTGGCGAAACACTGTATAATATTCGGGAATATATTTTTATTGAGGAGATAGGTCATGAGCATACCTATGATAAAGCTGGACCATATGAGCCATGCGTATCAAGATGAAGAAGGCAAGACGGTCTACGCCGTAAAAGATATATCCTTGACGATCGAACCGGGAGAATTTGTCGCCGTCATCGGCACGAACGGCTCAGGCAAGTCGACGCTGGCGAAGCACTTCAACGTGCTGCTGACGCCGACGGACGGCGCGTGCGAAGTATGCGGGCTGCGGACGGACGACCCCGACAATGTGTGGGATATACGGCAGGAGGTAGGCATGGTTTTCCAAAATCCGGACAACCAGATCGTTGCCGCCGTCGTAGAAGAGGACGTAGCCTTTGGACCGGAAAATCTGGGCGTGCCGTCAGAGGAAATCAAGCAGCGCGTCAGCGATGCCCTGAAACGGGTCAATATGACGATTTACGCTAAACACGGCCCCCATCTTTTGAGCGGCGGGCAGAAGCAGCGCATAGCCATTGCCGGTATTTTGGCGATGCAGTCCCACTGCATCGTGCTGGACGAACCGACGGCGATGCTGGACCCCGTCGGCCGGCGCGAAGTCATGGAGACGATCCGCCAGCTCAACGCCGAAGGCATTACGGTCATTATTATTACGCACTTCATGGAAGAGGCGGTGCAGGCCGACCGGGTCGTCATCGTCAATCAGGGCGAGGTCAAAATGGACGGCGCGCCGCGCAGCGTTTTCAGCCACGTCGACGAGCTGAAAGCCATGGGTCTCGACGTTCCCGTAGCGGCCGAAATCGCCGCGCGTCTGCGGGAAAAAGGAATTGACCTGCCCGGTGATATTATTACCAAAGAAGAACTAGGAGAAGCGTTATGTCGATTAAGTTAGATCAGGTGACCTATACCTACGGCGTAGGCTCGCCTTTTGAACGGACGGCGCTACATGAAACGTCCGTAGAAATTCACGAAGGCGAATTCGTCGGCATCATCGGCCATACGGGGTCGGGCAAGTCGACCTTCGTCCAGCTGCTGAACGGGCTGATTCATCCGACGAGGGGCGTCGTGACTGTAGACGGTACGGATATTTCGAAAAAGACGAAGGAAGTCATGGCTATCCGCCATAAAGTAGGCATGGTGTTTCAGTATCCGGAATATCAGTTGTTTGAAGAAACGATTGCCAAGGACATCGCCTTCGGGCCGCGGAATTTTGGCCTGAGCGAAGACGAAATCGAAGAGCGGGTACGGGAAGCGATGGAATTCGTCGGCCTCGATTACGACACCTATGCCGACCGCTCTCCCTTCCGGCTGAGCGGGGGACAAATGCGGCGCGTCGCCATTGCCGGCGTTATCGCCATCCATCCGAAGTACCTCATTCTCGACGAACCGTCCGCCGGGCTGGACCCTGTCGGCCGCCGGGAAATCTTTTCTGAAATACAGCGCTGGCACAAGAAAAAAAATATTACTGTCATTTTAGTATCTCATAATATGGAAGATATTTCCCAGATGGCAACGCGGCTGCTCGTCTTGTCGCACGGCAATATCGTCCTCGACGGCGAACCTCTCGATATCTTTTCCCATCGGCAGCAGACCCTTCATGATGCCGGCGTGTCCGTGCCGCCCGTTACGGAAGTACTGCAGTATTTGCAGTCCAAAGGCTTCGATATCAGCGACAGGGTTCACAGCGTCGACGAAGGAGTCGCCGCCGTATACGACTGCATAAGGAGGATGAACCATGCTCACTGATATTACGCTGGGTCAGTATTTTCCCGGCACGTCCTTCCTGCATAAGCTGGACCCGCGGGCTAAAATCCTGGGGACCCTCATTTTTATCGTCGCCATCTTTTTTGCCGACTCCCTGGCGTCGTACGGCGTCGTGACGGCCTTTGTCGTATTGAACTTCGCCATATCCCGCCTGCCGATTAAATTGATCGCCAAGTCGCTGAAGCCGCTGTGGATTATCATCCTCTTTACCATGAGCATCCACGTCTTTTCCACTCCGGGGGAAGTGCTCTGGCAGTACGGCATTCTTCATATTACGCGGGAAGGCGTGTATCAGGGCTGCCTGATGACGGCCCGCCTCGTCTACTTAATCGTCTTTTCTTCCCTTCTTACGTATACGACGTCGCCTATCGTCCTGACTGACGGCATCGAGCATTTGCTGAACCCTTTCAAGCGCGTCGGCGTGCCGGCCCATGAGCTGGCCATGATGATGACCATTGCCCTGCGCTTCATTCCGACGCTGCTGGAAGAAACGGACCGCATCATGAAAGCCCAGACGGCCCGCGGCGCCAATTTTACCAGCGGCAGCCTGTGGCAGCGGGGGAAGAACATGATACCCCTGCTGGTGCCGCTGTTCGTCAGCGCCTTTCGCCGCGCCGAAGATCTGGCGACAGCGATGGAAGCGCGCTGCTATCGCGGCGGCGAAGGGCGGACGCGGATGAACGAGCTGGCCTATACGTACCGCGACGCCGTGGCGATGGCGGCCGTCCTCGTCGTCACCTTCGTATTGGCTGCGATGCGGTGGCTCCTATGAAAAAAAATATTCGCCTGATTATCGCATACGACGGCACGGATTTTCATGGATTTCAGCGACAAACCAACGCCGCGTCCATACAATTATGCGTCGAGCAGGCCTTGTCGGCAATTTTCCAGTCGCCCATTACGATTTACGGCGCAGCCCGTACCGATGCCGGCGTCCATGCCCGCGGGCAGGTCGTCAACTTTTACGGCGAAGGGACGATTCCGACCGAGAAGATTCCCTATGCCATGAAAGGGTATTTGCCCCGGGAAATCGCCGTGCTGTCGGCAGAGGAAATGCCCGATGCCTTCAGCGTACGTCACGACAATAAGGGAAAGCATTACTGCTATTCTATCGTGAACCGCCTCATGCACGACCCCTTTCAGCTGCGGTACTCCTGGTTTATCCGCAAACCCCTGGATCGGCAGGCGATGAAGGCCGGCGCAGAGATCTTGTTGGGAACCCATGATTTTTCTGCCTTTGAAGGGCAGAATACGACGCCGATGAATCCCGTTAAAACGATGTACGCCATCGACCTGGAAGAGCAGGGGCATTTGCTGCGCATCCACGTCGTAGGCGACGGATTTTTGTATCATATGGTGCGAAACATCGCCGGCGGCCTCGTCGATTTAGGCCTCCACCGGCTGACGCCTGACGAGTTCCGGCGCATCCTGGAAGGAAAGGACCGGACGAAGCTGGGCGCGACGGCTCCGGCTCAAGGCCTTTGCCTAGAAGAGGTGTTTTACAGCGAGGAACGGCTGCAGTCCGTGCTGACACAGTTAAAAGCGCAGCGTATATAACCTATGTCCGCAATTAACAGTCGGACATAGGTTTTCAACATATAACAGAGAGGAGAGAGGCTGGCGGATATGGCACAGCATATTGAAATCATTGAACCCGACGCGCGGGGACGGATTCGCAAGATAGGCTTTGTTCACTTCATGTCTATTTCTACCTTTGCCGCGTCAATGGGGTACTGCGGCATGTGCTTCGGTTGGCGCATGGCTCATCAGCTGTGGGGCGCGCCGGCCTGGATCGGAGAATTTTTCGGCGCCTGCGCCTTGGTGCTCTACGTGCTGATTTTCATCCGATATTTTCATAAGCTGCGCGTCGATGCGGCGGCAGTCCGGGCGGAATGGAACAGCCCGACGAGGGTAAATTTTTTTGGCACGTTCAACGTTTCAACTGTATTGCTGGCGGCTGTGCTGGCACCGTATCATCATGGACTTGCCAGCTTTTTTTGGTATGCCGGATTGTTCATCATCATGGTGTTCAGCTGGATTTTGCTGAAACACTGGCTGTATGACCGTCAGAGTGTCGATTCGGTTACGCCGGCGTGGCTTTTGGCCGTGCTGGGGCCGATTACGATTCCCATTGCCGGCAACATCCTGCAGAATCCGGGCTATCATGATATTTCTGTATTCTGCGTGGCTATAGGCTTAGTGACAGGAATTCCCGTTATCGCTCTTTTATTTGCCCACAGCGTGTTTGGCAAGACATTGTCTGATGCGGCCCAGCCGAGCCTTATGATACTCATGGCACCCTTTGGCATGGGGTATATTACCTATTCCCAGACTTTTAGCCCTGATAATTTTACTGCTTTGTTCATTAATGCGGGCATTTTCATTTTTTTCCCTGTAGCGGCTAAGGTGCTGCACGTCATGCGGACATCACCCTTTCGCATGGGATGGTGGGCCAGCAGCTTCCCTACGATGGCCTTCGCTAACGGCCTTCTTCACTACAGCGTAGACCATCCGGCTTTATGGACGCAAGCATTGGCAATCTTTCTACTGCTGTTTGGTACAACGTTGATATTATATTTGTCTTTTAAAACGCTGTGGGCGGCAATTCATAAGACCTTGTGGAAATTATATTAACAAATAGATATAGCGTATAAACTCGGCAGGAGCAGCGGTTTCCTGCCGAGTTTTTTGTAGGCTCTTCCGGTTAAATTTGCAACTTCGACTTACTAGGGGGGAATCTGCATATAAAAAATAGCCAACTATGGATAGATATCCAGTGTTGACTATTATTTGCACATATGTGAAAGACAACGAATGGCTATATATCAAACAATAGGTGCAGCAGTGTGAAAGGCTGGTCGATCAGAGCTTCAGAAAGAAATTGAAGTCTTCCTATTTAAGGGATAAAATTAAAATACCCACTCAAAATTTAACTTAAAATAAATTTTATCATATTTTTAAAATTTTTCTTCCCTATCTGGTTTTAAGGCATATTTATTCCTATATTTTAAAGGAGAAAATCCATAGCTTTCCCGAAATTTTTGAATAAAATAGCTGAGCTGATTATAGCCTACAGTTTCGCTGTTTCGCTGATTTCGGAAATCGGTTTATCCGTATGGAGAATCATGTCTTTTGCGATATAAAGGCGATATTTGTTTAAAAATTTAACTGGAGACATATGAGTGTATTTTTTGAATAACAGGGAAATCCGGCTATTATTTGTCATAATTTGCGCCGCTATCTGCTGTAATGTCAACGGCTCCGCGTAATGTTCATATATATAATTTAATGCGTTATGAAACATTTCTATTTCTTCGTAGTTTGGCGGAGAGTCTTTGGGATTATGATCTCTGAGAACATTTTCGAAGATTTGCGAAAGAAAATTCATAATCAAAAAATAGCTGGAAGGCGATTTTGTCCAGTCCAAGAAACGCTTTAAGGTATCTGACTGGTAAGGTTTTAACGGCAGCAGAATATAGGAAAATCCCTTACTCTCTAGAAAGGGCACAATGTAATGTTTTAAAATCATTGGATGAAAGACCTCCAGGCTAAAATTGATGCAGAGGGTTTTCGCATCCTGCCGTATGGTTTTTGAGCTGTGCATAAGCTGGCTATTGACTAATAAAAGTTTGTCGTCAGAAAGATGGAAGCTGTCTCCATTCACGCAGTATTCCAATGTTCCTTCATATACCCATGTTATTTGAAGCTGGTCGTGCCAATGAAAAGGAATATGGTCGCCTTTGGTGTGAATATAAGTTTGCGTATACATGGAAATATGAAATTCATCAGAAAAGAACTGCAGTTGTTCTTTTAGGTCTTTCTTGTTCATCAAAATTACGCCGTCGATATTTCCGCTGCTGGATTTTGGTAAAGATTCATTCATTATTTTTCACCTGCATTCTGGGTTAAAAAATGATCCATGTTACTGAAAGTATAGCATAATTTTAGTAATAGCAAGGTGAAAAACATAAAAATGTGATAAAAACAAATTAAAATCTGATAGAATTATTTGGAATGTATATGATACACTTATGTCATAACAAAAGGGAAAAATATTACAGAATAACAGGAGGTATATTACTATGAGTGTACGAATGATCCCTTTTTCTTCCGATAAAAAGGCAGGAATATGCGACGCCTTATTTTCGGTACAAGAAGCAGAAAAAGCAGTTGCCTTTCACAGGAGTTTACACGGGTATGAAGCTACTCCTTTGAGGCATTTGAAAAATCTATCCAAAGTATTGAATATATCAGGACTATATGTCAAGGATGAAAGCAGGCGCTTTGGTCTCAATGCTTTCAAAGGCCTGGGAGGGAGTTATGCCTTGGCTAAAGTAATGGCAGAAAAGACGGGAATGGGGCTAGAAGATGTTTCAAAGGTGCCGGCAGGTACGTTTACGTTTGTAACTGCGACGGATGGAAATCATGGAAGAGGCGTTGCTTGGGCTGCAAAAAATCTGTCTCAGAAAGCAGTTGTATATATGCCGAAAGGTTCTGCTAGAGAACGATTGGAGAACATACGCAGGCAAGGAGCGGAAGCGGAGATTACAGATTTAAATTATGATAACACAGTACGTTTTGCAAGCGAGCAGGCACAAAAGAATGGGTGGATACTTGTGCAGGATACCGCGTGGGAAGGCTATGAAAAAATTCCTACTTGGATTATGCAGGGATACATGACGATGGCTTGGGAAGCTGTTCAGCAGATGGGCGACAACATACCGACGCATATTTTTCTCCAAGCTGGCGTAGGTGCGATGGCGGGCGCAGTAACTGGATTTTTTAGCAATTATTATGGAGAAAAGGCCCCAAAAATTATCATTGTAGAACCGGATAAAGCAAATTGTTTATTCAAAACTGCCAATGCGAACGACGGAACACTCCATAAAGTGGATGGAGATCTGGATTCTATTATGGCTGGCCTCTGTTGTGGCGAAGTTTGTACGGTGGGTTGGGAAATACTGAAGCATCGTGTAGATTATTTCTTCTCTTGCCCTGACTACGTAGCCGCTGACGGCATGAGAGTTTTGGGGAATCCTTTAGCAGGAGATGAAAGAATTATTTCAGGAGAAAGCGGAGCGGTTACATCCGGACTTGTATATAATCTGATGAATGATCCAAAACTCGAAAGCTTCCGGAAAGAATTGGGGCTGGGACAGGATTCCGTCGTGCTGTGCCTCTGCACGGAAGGAGATACCGATAAGGAAAACTATCGGCATATTGTATGGGACGGATGGTATCGTAACGAAAATACAGAACGTAATGTGTAGAAAGGAGGACGCGCCATGTCGTTTATAATTGCATTTAACAATTTTATGTGGGGCGGAGTGCTGGCAGTGATTCTGCTCGGTACAGGTTTGTTGTATACGATCACGTTAAAGGTACCGCAGATTCGGTGCGCAAAGCATATTGCAGCTTCGCTGAAAAGTACGTTGCGGTCTGACGACGGATCTGTTTCTGGTTTTGCCGCCCTCTGCGGCGCAGTCGGCGGCCAGGTAGGAACAGGGAGCCTTGTCGGCGTAGCCAGCGCTTTGGTAGCCGGCGGCCCGGGAGCATTATTCTGGATGTGGATTACGGCAGTCTTTGGCATGGTTTTAAGCTTTAGTGAAGCAACCTTAGGGCAACTGTTCCATGAAAAAGATAAGAACGGCAACTTCTACGGCGGTGCGCCCTACTACATGACCAAAGGCTTAGGGTGCAGGCCACTCGCAATAGCTTACGCGCTTACAACGGTGTTTGCAATCGGTATCTGCATTGCTATGCTCCAAAATAATTCCATCGCAGCTTCCGTGATAGGGGTAGCAGATATTCCTGCGTGGCTTCCCGGCATTATCGTGACGGCTGTGGCGGCTGTCATTATATTAGGCGGGGTAAAGAGAATTACGGATGCCGCTTCGCTAATCGTTCCCTTTATGGCGGTAGGGTATCTGGCAATTACAGTGATTATTGTCGTTACACATATTACCGAAGTACCGGCGATGTTTGAAACTATTTTGCAATCGGCGTTTTCAATGGAAGCAGCAGGCGGCGGGGCCGTTGGATATACTATTAAGGAAGCTGTGAGAAACGGCGTTGCCAGAGGGCTGTTCTCTAACGACGCAGGTAACGGCGCCGCCGCGTTTATGCATGCCTCCGCCAAGGTACTGCATCCGGCGAACCAAGGATTTTCCGCCATGTTTGGTACCTTCTTGACGACGATTGTAATCTGTACATGTACTGGGTTTGCCATTCTTCTGACAGGGGGACTGGGCACAGGGCAGGACGGCGTGAATCTGGTACAGCTCGCATTTGCTGATATACTTGGAGCCTTTGGAAGCTATTTCGTCGTATTAGTTACATTCTTGTTCTGTTTTACTACGTTGCTTGCAGATTTGTTTTACGGGGAAGTGGGCATCCGTTATCTGTTTAAAGGAAAAGGGGATTCCGTTAACGGTGTGGTAAGAGGATACCAGGTGCTTGCCCTAATTTTGGTAATGGTAGGAGCTGTTCTTCCGTTAACGACTCTTTGGAACCTCGTTGATTTCAGCGTAGCGTTTTTGGTATTTTTCAACGTATAACACGTTATTAAGAATGAGAAAATATGTCCAGTACGTATTAAAAGACTATACGATGCAGGTTGCAAAGGGAAAACAGCCCGTATGGGACTATGCAGTTGATATTAAAGAACGATGCAGATAAGAAGGGAGCGTTTTAAGGTGAATGAATTAAAAGTACAGTTAATTGAATGGAGACATTATCTTCATGCGCATCCTGAATGTGCCTTTGAAGAAGCTGGTACAGCGGCGTTTGTTGCTGAAACGTTGCGGAGTATGGGAATTGAAGTCGAAACCGGGATAGGAAAAACTGGGGTAGTAGGGACGCTGAAAGTAGGAAACGGGGAACGTGTTGTTGGGCTGCGGGCCGATATGGACTGCATCTGCCTGCAAGAGACATCGAATCTTCCATATGCATCGCAGACGCCGAATCGAATGCATGCTTGCGGCCATGACGGCCATACGGCTACCCTTCTTGGGGCGGCTAAGATTCTTTCCGAGCGCAAAGATTTTTCCGGAACCGTGCGCTTTGTATTCCAACCGGCGGAAGAACCTGGCCGGGGATCAAGAGCGATGATTGAAGACGGCCTTTTTGAAAGATTTCCTATGGACGAAATGTATGGCCTCCACAACATGCCTCAATATCCGGCTGGGACAATAGCCGTGCGAGAAGGCGGCATCCAGGCTAGCGAGGATAATTTTATCATTACGCTCAAAGGAAAAGGCGGTCACGCATCTGCTCCGGAAATCGTAAAGGATCCATTGGTAACTGCCGCAGAAATTATCTGCGCTTTACAGACGATTGTATCTAGAAATGTAACACCTACAGAGACGTCTGTTATATCTTGTACGGAAATAGAGTCGGACGGAGCGCATAACGCTATACCATCTAATGTTATTATCCGCGGAGATACAAGAAGTTTTACACCGGAGATGTCGCAGCTTATTGAAAAACGCATGGAAGCTATTTGTAAACATATCTGTGAAATGAATGGTTTAGAGTGTGAATTTACCTATACCCATGAGTTTGCACCCACATTCAACTGGAAAGATAATGTTCAATATGTAGTAAAGGCGGCTAAAGCTGTAGTCGGAGAAGAACATGTAATAGAAAATTGTCCCCCGACAATGGGCTCCGAGGATTTTGGGCACTTTATACAGAATGTGCCGGGCTGCTTTGTATTTTTGGGAAGCAAAAGAGATGGAGAAGAGGCGATTCCACTTCACAATTCTTGTTTTGATTATAATGATGATATTTTGGTAACAGGGGCAGAGTTTTTTGCAGAACTTGTGAGAGAAAGGCTGGTAAAAGTATAAATAAAAGGGGATAAAACCGTAAAATTTAATATAAATTACTTACCAGAATGCGTTTAAATATACGCTCCTGTTATTTGCTCAATTATATTGCAAGGGCTGCCGTGCGAAGAAAAAAAGTTTTCATGCGGCAGCTCTATTTGTGTTCGCAGGAAAGATAATAATGATTCGACGTTAGATTGGTACAAGATGTATAAAAGTCAGAAATATTTAAAGTATATCGGCCTTTTATCTTATTTTATATGTATTATAGATATAATATGGTATAATATATAATATGAAGAGGAACTCCTTTAGGTTTGTATACAGGGGGTGTCGGATATGTTGACGAACGTATTGAAGAAGATTACGAAACGGCAGCCTTTGACAGCGCGGGAATGCATGTACGTCATGGACAGCATGATGAACGGGACGATTTCTGACGTACAGGTCGGCGCTGTCCTGGCTGCGCTGGCGACAAAGGGCGCGTCGGAGGCGGAATTGACGGCTTTTGCCGAGGCGATGCGGGCTCACAGCCTGCGGGTGGAATGCCGGCCCGATTTATTTGATATCGTCGGCACCGGCGGCGATCGGGCCAAAACGTTCAACATATCGACGACTTCCGCTATCGTCGTCGCTGCCGGCGGCGTCTGGGTGGCAAAGCACGGCAACCGGGCGAAGAAGTCCCGGAGCGGCTCGGCCGATATGCTGGAAGCCTTGGGAGTCAATATTTTTCTCAGCCCGGCCAGCTGTCTGGAAATGCTGAAGCAGATTGGGATTTGTTATTTTTATACGCGGTATTATTACTATATGATGAAGCGCATCGACAAGGTACGGGAGCAGCTCGGCGTCCCGACTATTTTTGACGTGCTGCGGCCCCTCATTAATCCGGCCCGGGCCAGCCGCGAGATTTTGGGTGTCAATACGCCGGACCTGGTAGAGCCGATGGCCCGCGTATTGTCGCGATTGGGCGTGGAACACGGCATGGTCGTCTACGGGCGGGACGGGTCTGATGAGATTTCCGCTGCCGGCCGCACGCTGATTTGCGAATTTTCCGGCCAGGACTTCCGCACCTATGAAATTTGGCCGGAACAATTTGCCTTGCCGTCGTGCGAACGGTACGAGCTGCGCGGCGGGACGCCAAAGGAAAACGCGGCGATTGCCCGGCGTGTCCTGCGGGGCGAAAAGGGCGCCTGCCGGACGGCGGTTCTCCTCAATGCCGGCGCGGGGCTGTACGTAGGCGGCAGCGCCTTGACCTTGGAAGCCGGCGTGAAGCGGGCGGCTCAGCTCATCGACAGCGGACTGGCGATGGAAAAATTGGAAGATTTTATCATGATGAGTCAAAATATGGGAAAAGTGGAAAAAGTCAAGATTACATCGTGCCAAGATGACGAAGATTATGATATAATAAAAGGTACGCTGATTTAAATTTTTATATGAGGATAATATTTGTATGACAGATAAAGCATTAGGATGGACTCTCCGCATCGGCGGGGTGGCAGGAGTCATCCTCATTTTATGGCTTATCCAGGTGATGCTGCCGGACTTTTATTCCACGATGTGGTGGCTGATGATACGCGGCGATCTGGATGGCCTGACGGATTATATCGCGTCGTTTGGCTACGCGGCTATCGGCGTAAGCGTGTTTATGATTGCTTTCGTCAACGCCATCGGTATTCCCTCTATCCCCTTTTTGACGGTCAACGGCATCATATTTGGTCTGGTTCCGGGGATTTTGATTTCCTGGGTCGGAGAAGTCATCGGCATCGAAATCAGCTTTCGCCTGACGAGGACGCTGCTGCGCAATCAGGCTAAAAAGGTCATTTGCCGGAGCAATATGCTGGAAAAGCTCGATTCCTACAGCTGTATCCGGACGATTATGGTCGGCCGGGCGATTCCCTATTCGCCTAATGTGGTCGTCACGGCCTTCAGCGCCTTGAGCCATATTTCGTACAGGGATCACTTTATCGCCAATGCCCTCGGCAAAATTCCTGCCGTCGTCGTAGAGGTATGGCTGGGCCATGATTTGCTGCGCATACAGGAGCATTGGGGTCGTCTGCTGATTCTTCTCGTAGCCGTAGCGGCCGTATATGGGTTTATCTGGTGGCAGAAAAAGCATCGCCGCAGCAGGTGAGTCCGGAACGTAAGTGAAAAATGAATATGTGATGAAATCGAAAACGGTATGCAGTACGTCGGTGCATACCGTTTTCTGCATATCTGGCTAAATCAGCATATTGTCTTATCAATAGCGCATAGCAAAGGCGTGTACACGGAGCCTTCTTTTTAGTATAATGAGAACAAAGAATCATTATTTATAATTAAAAAGAGGTGATGTCAGTGCATGCATATCATTTGCTGGAAATTTTAGCCATCGGATTTGGATTGGCTTTGCTTTTTGGATATATAGCACGAAGAATCGGGTTGTCGCCTATCGTAGGCTATTTAGCGGCGGGCTTTTTGATCGGCCCGAACATGCCGGGATTTGTCGCCGACCAGGATCTTACCAATAATTTAGCCGAAGTCGGTATTATTTTGCTTATGTTCGGCGTGGGACTGCATTTCCATATGGACGATTTGCTGAAGGTGAAAGGAGTGGCCATTCCCGGCGCGATTCTGCAAAGTCTGTCGGCTACCCTGTGCGGCATCGCGGCGGCCATGGCCTTAGGCTACTCCTTTGTGGAAGGATTGTTTCTCGGCCTCGGGTTATCCGTAGCCAGTACGGTCGTCTTGCTGCGCGTTCTGACTGACAGCGGCAAGCTGCCGACGATACACGGTACCGTTGCCGTCGGATGGCTGGTCGTAGAAGATATTTTTACCGTGCTCATGCTGGTGCTGCTGCCGGCAGTCGGCCCGTCGCTGGCGTCGGGCGCAGGCATTTCCCTGACGATGCTGATATGGGCAGTCGCCCTGGCCGTTATCAAACTGGCAATGCTGTGGGGCTTGGTCATCGTCATCGGCGGACGCTGTATGCCGTGGATGCTGAAACAGGTGGTGCAGACTCGTTCGCAGGAGTTGTTTACCCTGACGGTACTGGCCGTAGCCTTTCTCACGGCCGTAGGCGCAGCCTATATTTTTAACGCTTCCTTTGCCTTGGGGGCCTTTTTGGGAGGCATGGTCGTCGGAAAGAGCCATGTGAGCCATCAGGCCGGCGCGGAGCTGATTCCCTTGCGCGACGCTTTTGCCATTTTGTTTTTCCTTTCTGTCGGCATGTTGTTCGATCCGCAGTTTCTTATCGAACGGCCTGTCGTCGTTATCGTTTCCTTGCTCATCGTCGTCCTGATCAAGCCGTTGGTGACCGTCATAGTCGTTGCCGTCTTGGGCTACTCTCCGACGACTGCCTTTACCGTCGCGGCCAGCCTGGCTCAGGTCGGTGAATTTTCTTTCATCTTGGCTCAGACGGGGTATTCGCTGCAGCTGATTTCCCGGGATATTTTCAGCGTCCTCATCGTCTGCGCCATGATTTCTATCGCCGCCAATCCATTTTTTATGGGCCGCATGACCGAGGCCGAGGCATGGGCCAGGAAGCAGCCGAAGCTTTGGCGCTGGCTTACGTTCCGCATGGAATCCAAAGCGGCTTCGCTGGGCAGCGTATATGCAGAACGAGTTCGCAGCGAAAAGACGGAACGGCCCAGGGCGATTATCGCCGGATATGGTCCTACGGGGCGGCGGGCGGCGGCTTTGTTGGAGCGGCGCGGCATGGAGCCCGTCGTCGTCGATATGAATCTTAAAACCGTTTCCCTGCTGAATGAACAGGGCAAGCTGGCTATGTACGGCGACGTGTCGCGGGAAGAGGTCTTGAAGGCCGCCGGCGCGGAGCAGGCCGACTGCTTTATCATCACGATTCCCGACGTAGCAGGGGCTGCGGCAGCGGCTATGGCGGCGCGAAACTGCAGCGCGACCATAAAAATCTTTGCCCGTTCGCGCTTTTTAAACGACGAGGCCTTGCTGAAGCAGGCCGGTGCCGACAGCATTTTATTTGAGGAAGATGCCGTGGCTCATGAATTGTCCCATACGATTGAATTGTATTTGAATAATAGAAAAGCGAAATAAAGACCGTTGCACTGGCAGCAAAACAGCGCGCAGGAGAAGGGGAATCCTGCGCGCTGTTTCATACGGTATGTGCGGTTATGGCCTATTCTTTTAAATCTTTTTTCAAATTTTTGTAGAATCTGTCGACGATGCGCTTATACACGCCGTATAGATCCTGCGATGAGCCGCGTGTGCGGTTATCTTCGCTCATCGACACGGCTTTTCCCGTTTTTACGTCGTATACGATAAATTGAACGCCTACCGTTGCCAGGGGGACGTAGGTGTTCGGCACGTATACGGGATAACTGATGCGGCGGGAAAACCAGTGGGGCCGTCCTCGCCTGTCGTAGGCCACGTCGCGGATCATATACGATTCCCATTCCATATGGGCGGGTATCAATCCTGTTCCGACATAATAGGTCGTGACGGTTGCCTTGACGTAGAGGTCGGAATCGGCAGCTTCCAGCGGGATGGCGTCTGTTGGAGCCTGGGGCGGCTCTGCAGGCTCGGCTGCAATTGGCGCGGGAGCTGGCGGCGTCGGTTCGGTTTCAGATACTGCGGCAGGAGGCGAATCGGGAAGACCAGCTGCCGAATCGCTGGAGGAAACATGGTGCAGCTCGGCAGAACTGGCTTCTGTCTGCTTCGGCAGTTCTGCTGGTTCCGGCGGCGCTGCCAGGGGAGACGGCGGCACGGGCGGCGGAAGGGTCGGCA
The DNA here is from genome assembly GCF_002163455.1 of Megasphaera sp. An286. NCBI lineage: Bacteria > Bacillati > Bacillota > Negativicutes > Veillonellales > Veillonellaceae > Megasphaera > Megasphaera sp. An286. The sequence continues at coordinate 82,481 of NZ_NFIY01000001.1, forward strand.
TGACCACGGTCCAATCGTCCAGCTCTTTTGCTTGTTCGAAGAAATACTCCTTGAGCCGGCGGGCTTTCATCGTGCTGGAAATGGCGTCCGGCGGCGTTTGCAGTTCGTCGATGTAGATGCGGCGCACGTTGTGAAATTCATAGGCTGCATCGCTCCAATGTTCGTAATCTTCGGCCTGAACGGGGACGCACAGCAGGGCTAAGGCAATGGGGATGCATAGCGATGAGAGTAGTCGTTTCATGAAAACCGCCTCCTTCAGATAGATTTCGTTACAAATATTATACTATGAACCTATATAAAAAACGACCTGCATCAATTGATGCAGGTCGTCCAATTGCAAGGGAAATCTTATTTTGCAAAGTAACGGGCAAGCAAGCCGTCGAATACGCGGCCATGGCGAGCTTCGTCTTTTGCCATTTCATGAACCGTGTCATGGATAGCGTCGAGGTTGAGCTGTTTTGCCAACGTAGCCAATTCTTTTTTGCCAGCGCAAGCGCCCTGTTCTGCGGCAGCGCGGAGTTCGAGGTTGGTCTTCGTATCGTCTGTTACGACTTCGCCAAGGAGTTCGGCAAATTTAGCTGCGTGTTCAGCTTCTTCAAATGCAATGCGTTTGTAAGCTTCGGCAACTTCCGGATAGCCCTGACGGTCAGCAACGCGGCTCATAGCGAGGTACATACCGACTTCGGAGCATTCGCCCGTGAAGTTGAGCTGCAAGCCTTCGATGATTCTTTCGTCTACGCCTTTAGCGACGCCGACTCTATGTTCGTCAGCGTATTCTTTTACGCCGGCAACCATTTCCGTGAATTTTTCTTTCGGAGCGCCGCACTGAGGACATTTTTCCGGAGCTTCCATACCTTCATATACATAACCGCAGATACCGCAAACAAATTTTTTCATGTTCATAACCTCCTGAAAATAGAATGAATTTAATATTAAATTGAAATTGAATATTAAATGCTATTAACAAATAAGGGTTATTTGTTATGCTGTTATTATAACAGACGGCAGAAGTAAAAGCAAGGTCTATTTTGTATATTTTTTGTTAATTTTTTATGAGAGAGGGAGAATGAGCTTGCGCAGATAAGGGCAAATTGTTGCTTTTTAAGCCTTATTTTTATATAATGATATATAAGTATTCTTATGTATCATATGCCGGGAAGGCTTTTCTACGAACAGTCATTATATGCGGCTGGGTACGACAAGGAGGAATGAAGCATGTGGAAGAAAAAAGTTTCCTGCCTGCTGGCGGTCATGGCTTTATGCGGCGCTATGACGGCCGGCGCAGCTGATTATACAATTTTGGAAAAAGCGGATAAAGTGGAAACGACTGTGTACGGCACGACGCAGACGGGCTCGCTCAACGAACGCGTGGCGGCTCTGGATAAGCTGCTGAACGGACAGTCCACCGTGTCGGGCAGCCTGCAGGAGAAAACCAATGCTTTGTATAAAGACGTATATGGAAATTCCGGATCGGACCTGTCGTTAGTAGCGGCAGTCAATCTCATGCAGTGGCAGTATTCCGGTCAGGTAACGGAGGAACCGATTTTGGTCCGTGTTGACGCCTTGGAAGAAGGCATCGACGGCAAGGTGATTACGGGCGCGTTGAAAGGCCGCGTACTGTCCCTGCGCCAGGCCCTGCTGGGAGATACGAAATACGTATCGCAGTCGGTTACGATTCCTGCCGGAACGATTGTCAAAATGAAAAATTTAGAAGCCTTGAACTCCAAAACGGCTCAGGAAGGCGATACGGTGCATTTCGCCGTTAGTGAAGACGTCGTCGTAGGCGATGTCGTCGCCATTCCCCGCGGCATGGAAGCCGAAGGGACGATTACCAATGCCAGAAAATCGGGCATGTTTGGCAAAGACGGAAAGATCGAAATTACGTATCATACCGTGCGGGCCGCTGACAACACGCCGGTTCCGCTGATTATCGGCGAAAAGACAAAAGAAGAATATAAACGGACGGCCGGAGCCGTCGGCGCGTCGGCTGCTGGAGCCATTATCCTGGGACCGGTCGGCCTGGTAGGCGGCTTATTCGTTCATGGCAATGACGTAGATATTCCCGTCGGTACGGAAATGCTTGCAGAAGCGAAGGATAATACCGAAGTGATGGGATTTAGAGCAGTAGGTACTCCCGATGACATGCGGACTGCCGATATGGCTGCCAGCGGCGTCGTCGTGCCGGCATATCCTGACGCAGAAACGACGGAGCCGACCCATGAAACGGGATATTACGGCGACGTGACGCCGGTAGAATTAGGCGGCGACAGCGAAGCAGAGGATCAAAACGACGAATCTGAAGAAGTCGTAGTAACGATTACTCCTTCAGACGAACAGGTGACAGGTGACGTACATGAATAAAACGTGGACAGCCTCTATTTTGGCTGCGCTTCTTCCGTTTTCCATATGGGCGGCAGACGGGAGCGGCGATGTTTCTAAGACCGGGCAGGAAACGATGGCAGAAGTGGCCCGCATTGACGGACAGGACGGCGCAGGGGAGATCGTTCCCATTGATCTCGACGCGGCGTCGGAAGCGTATGATATCGTATTGCCGCAGCAGCCTGTCCATATGACGGCTGATTCCCTGGTTGTACGCAGTGCAGATGGGTATATTCAGGGCCGCGGCAACGTCGACTTGCAGCAGGGAATGGACGAGCTGCATACCAGCTATATTGAAGGCAGTACGAATAATCAGTTGTACCATACGCCGGGACCAGCCGTATACCTTACCAGTGAGAATGCCCTTTCCGGGACAGGCATCATTTATAACAGCAAAGACGGCGATGCCAGCATGGATACGATTGAAGGCTTTATCGGGCCGGGCACGTATATCCGCGGTACGGGGGCGGAAATGGTCGACGGCGTCGGCTACGTCAAGCACGGCTTGATTACGACGCCTCACGCCGTGGCTAAGACGCCGGACTACTATATTACCGGCGATGATATCCGCATTTATCCCGGAGAAAAATTTACGGCTGAAAATACAAAGCTATGGTTTAAGCACGTCTGCTTGCTGACATACGGACACTATGAAGGACGGTTAGACGAAGAAGATAACCGAAATTCGTGGTTGTTTACGCTATTGCCGCGGCCGACATATAATAGCGACGATGGATTCGGCGTGCGGGGTCATGCGAATATCCCCTTGAACCAAAGCGGCGATTTAGCTTTTAATATGCGCTATGCTTTGACTTCTAAGAATGGGTTTAAACCTACGGCTAAAGTTGAAAAATATACGAAGTTTGGTACCTTTGCCTTTGGCTACGGTTCGGAAGAAAGCAGCGATAACGACGATAATATCTGGGCGACGAAGTGGCCTGAATTGGAATACTTTATGCCCCGCCTTTACTTAGGCGATACAGGTATTTATATCGATGGATCTGCCAGCTGGGGCCGCTGGTCGGAAGACGGGCAGGAAACAGGCTCCCACCGGGGCTTCCGCGCGGAGATTACCCATCGTCCCCTTCCGTTGTGGAAACGGGCCAATATTCGGTTCTTTTCGGGATACCGCAGGGACTGGTATTCTGTAAAGGATGCGGAACGCCGCGATCCGTACTGGGGCGTCGTGCTCAGCCAGAGCATCAACGACCGCTTGTGGACCAGCTTTTGGTATAAAAAGCACAACGTCAGCGGATTTACGCCGTATCGGTTTGATACGATAGACGATCCGCGGCAGAAAGGGTTTTCTGTCGGATATATTTTGACGCCTCGCGATACGATTATTTTCTCCTTAGCGAAGAATTTAGACAGCGGAGATATTTCGGACCGCAACTATACCTGGGTGCGGGATCTCCATTCTTTTACAGCGATTATTACGTATAAAGAAGTTGAGGATGAATGGGATCTTGAAGTTATACCCAAGGATTTCAGATTCTAGCAGATGTATAAACTGCGGCGGACAGAGCGTGACGCCGCAGTTCTTTTTTACCTATATTTTACAGAAAAACTATGAGGAAAACGATGCTTTGCATGTATAATATAAAGAATAGAATACCATTATATGCAGATTAGGATGTGAGAACATGGCGTTGATTTATTGTGTCGAAGATGATGAAAATATACGTGAACTCGTAGGGTACGCCTTGCGCAGCCAGGATTTTGAAGTAGAAACCTTTGCCGACGGCAAGGAATTCTGGAAGGCTGTGCAGCAGCGCGTACCGGCTCTGGTGCTGCTGGACATCATGCTTCCCGGAGAAAGCGGCACGGAAATATTGGATAAAATTCGAAAAGACACGCAGCTCCGATCTCTTCCGGTCATCATGCTGACGGCAAAGACCAGCGAATACGACATCGTCCGCGGGCTGGACGGCGGCGCCGACGATTACGTCTGCAAGCCCTTCGGCATCGTCGAGCTGATATCCCGCATACGGTCCGTCCTGCGCCGCAGCAAGCCGCAGCGACGGGAAAGCAACATGTATTCTTTCGGTCCCGTATCCCTCGACGGCGAAAAACACGTCGTCACTGTCAACGGCGAGCCATGCCATTTGACGGTCAAGGAATTCGAACTGCTGCGGTATCTTTTGGTCAATATAGACATCGTGCTGAAACGCGAACAAATTATGGAAGCCGTATGGGGATTTACGTATGAAGGCGAAAGCCGCACTATCGACATGCATATCAAGAGCTTGCGGCAAAAACTGGGCGACGGAGGGCACATTATCCGCACTGTACGCGGCGTCGGGTATGTGATTGGCGGAAACGTATGAGAAAGAAAATATACGTCAGCCTTCTTGCCATGGGGTTCGCCTGCATGGCCATTACCGTCCTGATTTCAGGATGGTTCTTTTGGCAGGCTGTGCAGCGCCAGGCTGCGGAAGAAATGCACGTCGTCATGAACGTCATTTCGAATACGATTCAAAAGAACGACGACATGGAAGCTTACCTGCAGGGAATTGCCGATGGATGCGAAGGCAGCCTGCGCATTACGTGGATCAATCCGGACGGAACTATTCGCTTTGAATCGAAGTATGACAAGTGGCAGATGGAAAATCATCTCGACCGGCCGGAAGTACAGGAGGCGCTGAACGAGGCCTACGGTACGGCTGTCCGCAAGTCCCATACCTTGTCGCGGGACTTATATTATATGGCGGAACAAATGCCGGACGGGACGATCCTGCGCCTCAGCATGGAACGGGAATCTATTTATTCCCATTTCTTGTCGCTGCTGCCGGTTGTGGCTCTGCTGCTCCTTTGCGCGGCCGTAGCCTGCATCAAGGCTTCCCGCATGCTGACGGCCAGCCTTTTGAATCCGCTGCGCCGCACCGTATTGCTCATGCGGCAAATTGGAGATCCCAACGGCATTTCCGTTCCCGCTTCGTACCATGTCGATGCTGAGCTGCGGCCGCTGGTAGATAAAATTATCGACCAGAGCCAGGCCCTGAACCAACTGATTCACAGCTTGGAACAGCAGCGCAACATCGTGCGTCTCATGATGGAAAATTTGCAGGAAGGCGTTATCTTGACAGACGATACGTACCGCATCCTGGGAATGAACCGCTGCGCCGGCGATATCCTGCAGAAAAAGGACGTTTCGTCCTTAGTCGGACAGCCGCTGGAGCCGTTTTTTGCAGAGGCGCCGTGGGATGAAATACACGGACATACCAATCTTCCCGACGTATTGGAGCGGAAAATCAGCAGAGACGCGTCGCTGTATTTATTGACGGTACAGTCGGTGTACCAGGATGAAGAATTTTACGGCGTGCTGTTTATCATTGATGATATTACCGAGCAGGAGCATCGGGAACAGCTGCGCCGCGAATTTACGTCCAACGTGTCCCATGAGCTCAAAACGCCGCTGACCTCTATCAGCGGGTTTGCCGAAGTGCTGTCGGCAGGCTTGTTTAAAAGCGACGCCGACGTCGTCCATTTCGGCTCGCTTATCCGCAAGGAGGCGAAGCGGCTGTTGGCCATGATTGAAGAAATCATGCACCTGACCCGCATCGAGGAAAATCGGGAAAAGGTTCATCGCGAACCGGTGTGCCTGCCGGAAATTATAAGGGATATCGTCGAATTTATGGAACCGATGCTGGTGGAAAAGAAAGTGACCGTTCACTGTACGCTGGAGCAGGCGACGGTACTGGGGGATAAGGGACTGCTGCGGGAAATGGCTATGAATCTCATCGACAATGCGGTCAAGTACAATCTTCCCGGCGGCCATGTATACGTGTCGGTGCGGAAGCGCGGAGACCATATCGACTTTGCCGTTAAGGATACGGGGATCGGCATTCCCGAAGACAAGCAGAAGCGCGTGTTCGAGCGCTTTTACCGGGCTGACACGAGCCGTTCCCGGAAGATAAGCGGCAGCGGACTGGGCCTGTCTATTGTCAAGCATATTGCTGAATACCATAACGGCACGATTACGCTCCGCAGCAAGGAAAATCACGGGACTGAAATCATCATTCATTTGCCGTCAGGCAATTCATAAGGAGAAATACATGAAACAATATACGTTTCCATATGGACGTGGAGTTCAAACCGTCGTATTGCCGGAAGACCATGTAGCGTACGAGCTGAAGGGAACTGGGGCGGCGCCTGTAGCGGACGTGACAAAGGCAGTGCAGAAGGCGCTGCGCAGGGTATATCCGAAGGACGCACTATCAGAACGCGTCGCGCCGTATGAAAAGGTCATCATCGTCGTCAGCGACGGAACGAGGATGGTATATACGCCGCAGATGCTGGACGCCGTCATCGGCGAGCTCCATACCATCGGCGTGGCGGATGAACAGATTACGCTGCTCGTCGCCTTAGGGACGCACCGGCCGGCGACAAAGCGGGAGCTGACGGAAATATGCGGCTCTTGGGCAAACAGACTGCGCGTCGTGCAGCATGACTGCCGGGACAAAACGCAGCTGGCTTATGTCGGAACGACGCCGGAGGGGAATGCCGTATATCTGAATCGGCTGGCTGTAGAAGCCGATAAGGTCATCCTTACGGGGGGCATTTCGTTTCACGACATGGCCGGCTTCAGCGGCGGGCGAAAGGCCGTTCTGCCTGGCTTGGCTGGATACGATACGATTATGCGGAACCACGCCCTGGCCTTGAACGCGGAAGATATAGGCGGGCGGAACCGATGCTGCGACGCGGCACGGCTGGAAGGCAATCCTATGCACGAAGACATGGTGGAAGGGACGTTGTTTATTGAGCCTGATTTTATGGTCAATACGGTGCTGGGTGCTGACGGCGCAGTCATCGACGTCGTGGCAGGCCATTGGCTGACGGACTGGCAGGATGGATGCCGGCTGTTGCTGGCCGCCGACAGCGTTGCAATTCCTCAAAAGGCGGACGTGACGATTGCTTCGGCCGGAGGATATCCGAAGGATATCAATTTCTATCAGGCCACGAAGGCCCATATGAACGCCGTCTTTGCGACGAAGCCGGGAGGCATTATGATTTTAGTCATGGAATGCCCCGACATAAGCGAACCGCCGGAATTTGCCAAAGCTTTTGGCCGGCGTGATACATCTGCAGCTGAGCAGGATCTGCGGCAGCACTTCACCATTGGCGCCTTTTCCGCCTATAAGACGCAGGAAATCATCGAGTCCATGCGGGCAGTGTTCGTCGTCACGGAGAGAAAAAACTTTGACATCATGAAACAAAGCGGCCAAATTCCCGTCGAATCGCTGGAAGAAGCCTGGCAGGCGGCAAACGCCATATTGGCGGAAGATGGAAAAGAGGACTACACCATAGCCCTCATGCCCTATGCCGCGTCGACGCTGCCAGTAATAAAGAAGACTAGAGAAGAAATAGAATACGATATTGAATGAAAGAGCGCCCTTTCGGGCGCTTTTTTACTGGCCAGAATTCTCTATTAGGTTGCCTGTTTTGCAAAAGATGTCTGCTTTTGTAAATTTTACAAAACTTTACATTGTCTACATTGTAACCTTACATACCTTTGTTAGGATAAGTACGTATCAAGCAAGAAGCACTCATAAACTTGTACTTGACAAAAGGAGAGGATCTTAATATGAAATTGAGAAAGTTAGTTCTTGCTGCATTAGCGGCAATGATGGTTGTCAGCGCAGCCGGCTGCGGCGGCGAACAGAAGAGCGAAAGCAGCTCGAATACGGCGGCTGTATCGGGCAGCATTACTGGTTCTGGTTCTTCTGCCTTGCTTCCTTTGGTAAAAGATGCTGCGGAAAAATTCAAAGCAAACAATAAAGACGTAACGATTACGCTGAATGCCGGCGGTTCCGGCACGGGTCTGAAACAGGTTTCCGACGGCTCCGTAGACATGGGCAACTCCGACGTACCGGCTGAAACGAAGCTCGACAAAGCGAAAGCTGAAAAGCTCGTAGACCATAAAGTATGCGTTATGACTGTCGCGACTATCGTCAACAAAGATGTAGGAGTTAAGAACCTGACTCGTCAGCAGCTTCAGGATATCTTCACGGCTAAAGTTACAAACTGGAAAGATGTCGGCGGCCCGGACAAACCGATCGTCCTCGTAACTCGTCCGAAAACTTCCGGTACGCGAGCTCTCTTTAAACAGTACGCGATCAACGGTGCAGAAGAAGCAGACAACAAATCTCTCGAAACGGATAACTCCGGTATTCTTATCCAGAGCGTAGCGCAGAACCCCGGTGCTATTGGCTACGTAGCTCTTCCTTACCTCATTAACGACAAGAGCGTAGATGTTCTGTCCATCGACGGCGTAGAACCGACGCTGGAAAATACATACAGCGGTAAATATGCCGTATGGGGCTACGAACACATCTACACGAGCAAAGAACCGAAAGCTGCCGTAAAAGCCTTCCTTGAATATGTCATGGGCGACGAATACGGCAAGCGCATTGAAGAACTTGGCTACGGCGTAAGCTCCAAGATGCAGACGAAAGAAGTTCACTAATCACACGGAGGGAATGTAATGAATGCAATCGAAGCGGCGGTCTCCAGAGCCCACCGAAGCGAGAAAGCAGCCCGGACCTTCATTACAATATGCGGCATCGGTATGGCACTGGTGCCGTTTCTCATTGGGGCCTTTCTCTTCATAAAAGGTACGGATACCTTTTTCCTGTTTGGCCATGGCGTCGGCGAGTTTTTATTCTCCGGCGAATGGAATCCGAGCGATACGGCAGAAGGCGGCGGCCAGGTCGGCGCGGCCAAGTTCCTGGCCGGCTCTCTCGTGACCTGCTTGTTGGCGCTGATTATTACGCTGCCCTTGAGTATTTCGTCGGCTATCTTCATGACGGAAATCGCGTCTCCGCGGACGCGCCGCCTGATTCAGCCGGCTATCGAATTGTTTACGGGGATTCCTTCCGTTGTCTATGGCTTCGTAGGCATGACGGTATTGATTCCCTTCCTGCGCAGTATTTTCCCCATGCCCTTCGGGTTTTCCGTATTGGCGGCGGGCATCGTGCTGGCTATCATGATTTTCCCGACGATTACGACCATGGCGGCCGACGCCATGGCGGCGGTGCCGAAGGCCTGGCGCGAAGCGTCGTACGGTCTCGGCGCTACGCGGTGGGAAACCATCGCTCACGTCGTGCTTCCTGCGGCTAAGGGCGGCATTTTTACCGGTATCATCCTCGGCCTGGCCCGCGCCCTCGGCGAAGCCCTGGCGGTAGCCATGGTTATCGGCCAGATGAAGGTCTTCCCGACGTCGCTGTTCCTGCCGGCCAGCACCTTGACGACGGCCATTTCCGCCGACATGGGCGGGGCGATGGAAGGCGGCGAATACAGCGCGGCCTTGTGGACGATGGCCCTCATCCTGTTCCTCTTGTCCTTCCTGTTCATTTTCCTGATTCATCAGCTCAATGCAGCTTCCAGCTTAAAAGGAGGCAAATAATATATGATTAGCGTACAGTCCAAAAAGAGAATGGACAACATCATGACCAGCCTGTTTCTGTGCGGCGCCGGCTTCGCCGTCGTACTGCTCGTGGCTTTCGTCGGCTTTGTTATCGTCGAGGGCTTCAGCGGCATGACGCCGGAAATGCTGTCCTTTACGGGAAGCGGCATGGGCAACATGTTCTTTAATACATTATATCTGGTATTCCTGGCGCTGATTGCCAGTACCATTACGGGTATTCCCGCTGGGATTTACCTGGCTGAATATGCAAAAAAAGGCCGCATTACCCACTGGGTTCGAATGGCTGTTGAAACCTTAGCTTCGCTGCCATCTATTGTCGTCGGCTTGTTCGGTTATCTAGTATTTATCGTTATGACTGGTTCGCAGTGGAATCTATTCGCCGGCTCTCTGGCCGTATCGATCTTGACGCTGCCTCTGGTCACGTCTGTAACGGAAGACGCACTGCGCAATCTTCCTGACAGCTATCGTCAGGGCAGTCTCGGCTTAGGCGCATCCCACTGGCAGACGATCTGGCGCGTACTGCTGCCGGCTTGTTTTCCCCGCATCATGACTGGTCTTATCATGGCCGCCGGCCGCGGATTCGGCGAAGCCGCCGCGCTGATGTTTACTGCCGGTATGTCGACGGATATTAACTGGTCCAACTGGGACATTACGTCTACGTCTTGTCCGCTGAATCCCTTCCGCCCCGGTGAAACCCTGGCTCTGCATATCTGGGCTCTTCGGACGGAAGCGCTGCATGCCGACGCTGCGCAGCAGGCTGCTACGTCTTCGGCTATCTTGATGATTCTCGTCGTATCGTTCAGCTTGGCTGCGCGGTATATGAGTTGGCGTATTGATAAGAAAATGGGAGGAAATAAATAATGGCAGAATTGACGACAACCTTATCCGGTTACGGCGCGGCGCAGCAGAAAGAAGCTTCGCAGGATGCTGCAGCTACTCGTGAGTTGGAAAAAGAAAGCGCGAAATTGACGGAAGCAACCTTTGACGTAACGGGACTGGATTTATTCTATGACCAGACGCAGGCGCTGAAGGATATTTCCATGAAGATAAATAAAAACGAAATTACGGCCTTCATCGGGCCGTCGGGCTGCGGAAAATCGACGTTCCTCAAGACGCTGAACCGCATGAACGACTGGGTAGAAGGCTGCCGCATTACGGGCAAGGTCCTCTTTGAAGGCAAGGATATTTTCAAGGAAGTCGATCCCCTGGCCCTGCGGTACCGCGTAGGCATGGTATTCCAGCAGCCGACGCCGTTCCCGAAGAGCGTCTTTGAAAACGTCGCCTATGGGCCGCGTATCCAAGGCATTTCCAATAAAAAAGAATTGGAAGAAATCGTTGAAAAAAGCCTGCGCGCCGCTGCTTGCTGGGACGAAATGAAGGACCGTCTCCATAAGAGCGCCTTAGGCTTGTCCGGCGGCCAGCAGCAGCGTCTGTGCATCGCCCGTACCCTGGCAGCCAATCCGTCGGTTATCCTCATGGACGAACCGACGTCGGCCCTGGACCCGATTTCTACGCAGAAGATCGAAGACCTGGCGCTGGAATTGAAGGAAAAATATACCATCGTCATCGTAACGCACAGCATGCAGCAGGCCCGCCGTATTTCCGACAAGACGGCCTTCTTCCTCCTGGGCGAATTGATCGAATACAACAACACGGTCGACATGTTTACCAATCCGTCGAATCCGAAAACAGAAGAATACATCACGGGCCGCTTCGGCTAATAGGGGGTTAAGCATGTTACAAACATATGAAAATTCTATGAAGGAGCTGAACCAAGAGCTGTCTGCTCTGGGACTCAGCATCGAGGCCGCCATCGATAAGACCTGGAAGGTCTTGGAAACCTTTGATGTCGAATTGGCCGACGAAGTGTATAACGGCGATACGGAAATCGACGAAAAGGTACGGGAATGCATGCGCATGGACTTGACCATTAGCATGACCCAGAGTCCTGTAGCCGCCGATTGGCGCAGTCTCATGGCCACGCTGAAGATTTTGTCCGACTTGGAACGCATTGCCGACCACTGCGCAGATATTTGCCGGTACGTCCATTTGCTGGCCGATACGGGCCATCCCATCGCGCCGCCGCCGGGACTGCGGGAAATGTACGGCGTCATGTCGTCCATGGTCAGCGACGTCCTCGATTTCTACAAGGGCAAGGACAGCGCTCAGGCCGAGCTGATGAAGGATAAGGACGACGTCGTCGACGTAGCCTTTACCCATCTGATGGAAGAAATTTCCGAACAGATGAACAAGGATTCCCAGAATTCCAAGCAGTACGTCACCTACGTGCTGATCGTCAAATATATTGAACGCATGGCCGACCATGCCAACAATATTGCCAACTGGGTTATTTACCGAGAAAAGAACGAAATCAATATTTAATCCATGTGCCCTTTCACCTGCCCGCACGTACGCGCGGCAGGTGATTTTTCATATGGGGCGAGCTCGACAGACGGGGAGAAGCATACTATAATAAACACCATAAGCGGTAATATAGGAGGAATTTATCAGCATGGGATTTTTTGACGCTTTGGTAAAATCAGATATAAACAGGACGCGCAGCGAAAAGATGTACGACGACGCGCTGAAATTGTTTAACTCGGCGCAGCTGCAGAACGAAACGCTGCCGCCGGCATTAAAAGCAGAAGTAGAAGGAGGAGAAGACTGCGACGTCCTTTCCCAGGGCAGCGGCCGGTTTGGCCACGATATGGGCAATCCCATACCCGTCAACGGCCCCTTCGGCGAAATGACCTACTTGTCGCGCCTCCGCCTGCGCAGCACTGGCTCGATGGTGTTTTTTCACAAGGTTGAAACGATCGGCCGCGTCGACAAATTTGAGCTGGTCAACGTCAGCGGAAAGGTCGTTGACTACTTGTATCTGGACATGTATCATCCCCGGGCGTCGCGGCGCTATCCCGAAGGCTACACCCTGGAAAAAGAAGCCGTCTTTCCCCGCGGCGTCACGACGACTGTTCCCGATTTTCCCGCCGGCCTGTACAAGCTGATTAAAAAGGAGGCCAAGCAGCGCCTGGGCGTGGACGTAGCCGAAAAGGAAAGCGACCGCATCGATGTTGAACAGGCCCAGGCTTCTATCCGGGAATTGCGGAAGCTATAAAGCTTTCTGGAATCCGGCTGCAGCTTCAAGAAAGGAGTGAAACGATGGAACAGGCCTTTGCTTCTGTACGCATGGACGAGCATCATCCGAACTGGCAGATTGCCATCAGCCGCAAAGGCAGCCTGTATCGGCGCGAAGGAGATTTCCGCACGGAATTTGGCCGCGATTATACGCGTATTCTTCATTCGACGGCCTACAGCCGCCTCAAGCACAAGACCCAGGTGTTTTTTACGACGAAAAACGACCATATCTGCACGCGCATCGAGCACGTCAATCACGTCGCGTCCGTAAGCGGTACCATCGGCCGGTATTTGGGGCTGAATACGGAGCTCATCAGCGCCATTGCCAACGGCCACGACCTGGGCCACGCGCCTTTCGGCCATTTGGGAGAACGGGTATTGAGCCGCATCAGCCAGGCCGAGCTGGGAGAGACGTTTTGGCACGAACGGCAGGGCCTCCGCGTCGTCGACGATATGGAAACGCTGCTGGACCCAGCCGGGAAAATGAAAAACATGATGCTGACCTACGCTGTCCGCGACGGCATTATCAATCACTGCGGCGAAGTGCGGCAGACGGTGCTGCGCCCTCGGGAACATGTCGTCCCTCTGGAGTCGATTACCCGTCCTAACGAATATGAGCCCTATACCTGGGAAGGATGCGTCGTCAAAATTGCTGATAAAATCGCCTATCTGGGCAGAGATATTGAAGACGCCGTGCGCCTGCGCATCCTGACGGAAGACGGCAAGCCCCTGGCCGAGCTGAAGCAGCGGCTGAACGAGCAGCTTCACGCCCATCTCCAATCCCTGACCAATACGTCGATCATGTATCCCCTGATTACGGATATCTGCCGGGAAAGCACGCCGGAGAAGGGCCTGGTACTTTCAGAGTCCCATCTGAAGCTCATGGACGACGTCATGAAATTCAACTACGAGTACATCTACCGCAGCAAGCGGCTGGAAGTATATCATGCCTACGCTAGGCTGATTCTGGAATCGATTTACGGCATTTTGAAGGCCTGCTATGCCGGCGGTGATACGCTGCGGGAGCTGGAACGGCTGCGGCAGGACTATCCCACCTTGGGAAAACACTTTTTAGAACGCATGAAGAAGTATTCCGATATTGGACGGGCTGTAGCCAGCCGGGATAAATACGGCAACGCCTTTGGCAACGCCGTGATATACCGCATCGCCGACGATGAAAAAGACTACCGGCTGGCCTGCATCGATTATATCGCCGGCATGACCGATACCTACGCAGAAAAAATTTTCGACGAGCTTACGACATTTTAATGGAAATATGGTATAATGATACGGCAGATTTAGAAAATATGCCGGACATGAGATTCGGCAGGAACATCAGATATGCGCAGGAGGGGTTCAGACTCATGAGAGATTTACCGCAGGCCCATGAAATATGGCGTCATTTTAAAAATAATATGTACGAAATCATTACGATTGCAGAGCATACGGAAACAGGTGAAAAGTTCGTCATCTATAAAGCGCTGCAGGATACGATGAAGACCTACGCCCGCCCGCTGAAGGATTTCATGAGCGAAGTGGATAAGGCGAAGTATCCGAAGGCAGATCAGGATTTTCGCTTTGTCAAAGTAAAATAAAACGGCGTCTATACCGCCGTTCCGCATGAAATAAGCCGCAGGACAACGCTTCGACGCGCTGCCTGCGGCCTATTTTTTACTGTGTATGATGTGAAAGATATTAGCCCTTCGCTGCGATGCATTCGTTGAGATCGGCGATGAGAGCGTCTACGTCGATGCCGTGGGCGCCGGCGCCTTGGCCGATCGTTTCAAAGTGGGCGGCCATGCAGCCGACGCAGCCCAGACCGTATTGCTGGAATACTTCGAGAATCTGGGGGTATTTCTGAACCGCTTCGATGATGCCTGTATCTTTTGTAATTTCTGCCATGATACATCCTCCTTGGTATAGTCGTTTCCGTATGTTTTGAAAGAACTTCCGGATTGCATCCTATTATACCATACTTTTTCAGTTTTGTATTGCCTGTTTGCAGGAATTTCTGGGATAGAGAGAAATTGGCCGAAGTGACAAAGAGCATTAGTCAAGGACATATGTAAAAAAAGCATAATTAAAATGATACTGCTAAATAATAACAAATAGAAAAGTGGAATAAATTGGTATGCTTATATCGAATTAGAGATAACTAAAAGAGGAAGAAATAGTTCGCTTTGCGAAAAGATTGAGAAAATAATAAGATATGAAATAAAA
This sequence comes from Megasphaera sp. An286, assembly GCF_002163455.1. Lineage (NCBI taxonomy): Bacteria > Bacillati > Bacillota > Negativicutes > Veillonellales > Veillonellaceae > Megasphaera > Megasphaera sp. An286. The sequence goes on from NZ_NFIY01000001.1 coordinate 97,641, forward strand.
AAGTTAAAAATATTAAGATGATATGGATAAATAGATGAGTGAAAGGAATAGTAAATTTTTTTGCTTGCAATAATTAAATAGTATGTTGCATTATTCAATACATGCATTATAATAATAACAAAGGTTATTCTTTAAAATACTAAAAGGAAAGGAGCGAAGAGTAATATTGTATGCTGAATGCTGTTGGAGTATGCGGCATTCGTAATGTTTTCTGTTTTTATGTATGAAAGGGTGAATTTGGATTATGATGGTATTTTTGGCAGTACTGCCGCTGTTATGGCTTATCGTTGCCTTGTCCATTTTAAAAGTACCGGCATGGAAAGCCTGCGGGGTTGCAGCAATTATTTCATTCATCGTCGCCGTCGTGCCCTTCGGTAAGGAAGCTGGCATCATGGCAACAGGCGCGCTGGAAGGCGTTGCCTTGGCTATCTGGCCTATTTTGTTAGTTATTACGTCGGCTATTTTCACGTATAACCTCGTCGTCCGCACCGGCGCTATGGAAACGATTAAGACGATGCTGACGTCTGTAAGCTCGGATATGCGTATCCTGTCCCTCCTCTTGGCTTGGGGCTTCGGCGCCTTCATGGAAGGCATGGCTGGTTTCGGTACGGCCGTTGCAATTCCGGCGGCTATGATGGTCGGCCTCGGCTTTCATCCGCTGAAATCTATCCTGGCCTGCCTGGTTGCGAACTCCGTTCCGACGACCTTCGGCTCTATCGCTATTCCGACGACGACCTTGGCGACGTTGACGCATCTTGATTCCGTCGGCCTGGGCCAGTTCATTGCAATTCAGCTCTTTATTCTTAATACATTAAGCCCGTTCTTCGTAGTTATGATCATGGGCGGCGGCCCGAAAGCCCTGAAAGGCGTATTCCTGCCGACCCTAATTTCCGGCTTGGCCCTGTCCGTTCCGGAATTGCTCATCAACATGGCTATGGGTCCTGAACTGTCCGTTATCGTTCCGTCGGCTATTATCATGGGCTCCATCGTCGTCTGCGCGAAGATCTTCAAGACCGACGATCCGGAATACCGCGTCGAAGCTGAAGTTCGTCAGATTTCTTCCAGCGAAGGTATCAGCGCGACCATGCCGTTTATCTTGATCTTCGTGTTGTTAATCATTACGTCTAAGTTCTTCCCGTTCATCAACGGCCCGCTCAGCGCATTTAAGACGTCTGTTCAGATTTATGCTGGTCCCGGTGCTTCTCCGTATACCTTTGTATGGGTTGCTACGCCTGGCATCATGATCTTCCTTTCGGCATTCCTCGGCGGTGCTTATCAGAAAGCAAGCTTTGGCAAAATGCTCGGCGTTTTGGGCGATACGTTCAAGGGCTTGAAATTTACATACGTTACGATTATCTGCGTTGTTATGACTGCTAAATTGATGACGTACAGCGGCATGACGGCAGCTATTGCCGGCGCATTGGTTGCTGCCACGGGTTCTATGTATCCGGCATTTGCTCCGCTCGTCGGTGCTCTCGGTGCCTTCATCACCGGTTCCGGTACGAACGCTAACGTTCTCTTCGGGCCTTTGCAGACGGCAGCTGCCGCACAGATGGTTCCCGGCGATACCGGCTTGGCTATGTGGCTCGCAGCTACGAACTCCGCAGGCGCAGGCATCGGCAAGATGTTCTCCCCGCAGAGTATCGCTATCGGCATCGGCGCTGTTGCTCCGGCCTTGGAAGCTTATATTTCTGAAAAGAAAGTGGAAAGCGGCGAAGCGGACAGCCTGCGTCAGAGCATTCAGGCCAACGTCATTATGCAGAGCATTGCGAAGTACTTCGTTATCTATATCGTAGTCGCTGGCCTCTGCGCTTACTTTGGCTTGAGCATGTTCGTTCACTAAGCATATACTTGAAATTAAAACAGGAATCTGCCTCGGCAGGTTCCTGTTTTTTTGATATCCGCTGCCTGTTTCTATTCCTCCTTATAATGAAGCTCGCTGCTTGCAGTTCCTGGAAGGCGAGAAACATATAATTGGCCAATGCTTTGTCTGTTGAAGACTGGCTGTTTAATTATTTTATGTGCTGCCGCTGCGGGGCGGCGGCGATGTCATAGGTTGTGCGTGTCATTGCGAGGATACGCCAAGACAAGGCTTTGAGGCGGCGCAGCGGCTGCCTTTTCCGTGATTTGCTGTCAAAATAACTTTGCAGAGGCAGGAGCTGTGTCCTGCCTTAGGTATGGGCTTTTCTTTTGCTGCCCGACAGGCGCGGCGAGGGATAAAAAATCGCTGCCTGCCGTAACGGACAGCAGACAGCGCATGTACCGGATTAATATTCCGGCGGCATATTTTTCTTGGTTCGCGGCATTTTCAAGGCGTCGCCCGGCGAATCGTGGTATTTTACGGACGGTCCTGTAAAGCCCCGGCCGACGACTTCCGAAGCGTCGCTGATGATCATGAAGGCTCCCGGGTCGATTTTGTTGACCAGTTCTTTGATCTTAGCGATTTCCGTCAGCTTGATGACGGCGTAGATAATGCGTTTATCCTGCATGGTATAGGCTCCCTGGCCGTACAGGTATGTCGCGCCGTGGCCGATATAGCGCATGAGCAGGTTGGCGATTTCTTCTGCATGATTGGAAATGATAAAGACCGATTTCCGCTGCTTCAGGCCGATGACGACCTTGTTGGTAATGAAGGCCGTAATATAGGTGCTGACGAAGGTGAGAACGGCCATTTCCAGGGAAAACATATAGGCGGCGGCGACGAGGATGAGCGAATTGATGACCATGACGACGTTGCCCATTTCCAGGGAATAGTATTTCTTTACGATGGCTCCGACGACGTCCAGGCCGCCGCTGTTGCCGTTGTATTTGTATAAAATGCCGAACCCCAGTCCTGATACCAGGCCGCCGGTGATGCTGGAAATCATCGGATCCTTGACGATATCCCACGTCGAAAGGAAGGCCGTTGCGTCGGCCAGTACGGAGAAGATGGCCGTGCCGACGATACTGAGGATAGTATACTGCCGCCCCATGAATTTGTAGCAGGCGATCATAATCGGTATGTTGAGGGCGAAAATACCTACGCCGACAGGCAGGCCTACGGCGAAGTAAAACATGATGGCTACGCCGCCGATGCCGCTGCTGAGCAGGTGATGGGGGATGAAAAATGCATTCATGCCGACGGTTACGATGAGACAGCCGATGAAGGAGGCAATGTAGGGAATTGCCAATTGTTTCAGCGATGTGTCCTGTGTTGTTTTCATGTTCTTTGCTCCTGTAAAAATGCGGAAAGAATTGTAAAATAAAGAAAAAAACGGTATAATTAAAAGTAACGCCGCTGCATCAGTATGTACAGTGGCAATGGATAACAAGGGCCGTTTGCCGTTGTTGTCTCACATTATAACATAGGAATTTTTTAATTCAATACGGATTGCACATTTTGCATTCGAAATGGAGAGCTGGGAATGATAGAAGAGATAGGCTGCGGAAAAATTAATTTGGCCCTGGCGATTACAGGCCGGCGGGACGACGGATACCACGATATCGACACGATATTTCAATCTATCGGCTTGCACGACGTAATCCGCTTGGAAGAGGCAGATGAATTTTTGCTGACCTGTTCGAATCCGGCGCTGGCCTGCGACGAGACAAATTTAGCGTATAAAGCTTACACGGCGCTGCTTCCGTACCGCTGCGGCCCGAAAGGCGTTCGCATTCACATTGAAAAGAACATTCCCGTCGCGGCGGGGCTGGCCGGCGGCAGCACGGACTGCGCGGCCGTGCTGCGAGGGCTCAATCGCTTGTGGCGGCTGGGCCTGACGACGGCGGAGCTGTGCCGCATCGGCGCGTCTATCGGCGCCGACGTCCCCTTTTGCGTCTGCGGCGGGACGATGCGGGGCCGGGGTATTGGCGAGGTATTGACGCCGCTGCCGCCGCTGCCTGCGCGGCCTGTCCTCATCGTGCATCCGCCGGTGCCGGTCTATACGGGGAAGGCCTACTCCTTATTCGACACGATGCCCCGTTTGCAGGGCGTAGCCGTAGACGAGGCGGCGAAGGCCGTAGAAGCCGCCGATTTTGAAGGGCTGGAAGCCCATATGGGCAACACCTTTGAAGAACTGGTCATTTCCGACGTGCCGATGATAGACACGTGCCGTGCTATGCTGCGCCGTCAGGGCCTGCGGCCTCTCATGGCCGGCAGCGGGCCCACCGTATTTGCCCTGGTGCCGCCGTCGGCATCGGCCGGCGACATATACCAGGCCGTTGCGGCAGAGGCGAAAGACCGGGGAATCGATGTATATATAAGTTCGTTAGTGGAAGGAAATGGCGAGCCATATGAAGAAAACGACGGGATATAAATTAGAGCCCATTCAGTTAGACGTATATAGACCGTTGCGCGATGTCGTCAGCGACGTGCTGCGCCAGGCCATTAAGGACGGCGTGCTGAAGCCCGGCGAGCGGCTGATGGAAATCCGCCTGGCCGAGGAGCTGGGCGTGAGCAGGACGCCGATTCGCGAGGCCATCCGGAAATTGGAGCAAGAAGGGTTTGTCGTCATGGTGCCCCGGCGCGGCACCTATGTGGCCGATATTTCGCTGAAGGATATTTCCCAGGTTTTTGAAATCCGCGGCGCCTTGGAAGAGCTAGCTGCGGGGCTGGCTGCCGAGCGCATTACGCCGGACGAGCTGGAGCGGCTGGAGAGGATATTGGTGGAAATCAACGAATATATGGCTCACGACGACTTTGATAAGATCGTCGACGCCGACGTCCGCTTTCATGACGTCCTGTATCAGGCCAGCCGGAATCAGCGTCTCGTCGACATCCTGCATAATCTGAGAGAGCAGATGCTCCGCTTCCGCTCCATATCCATGCATTATCCAGGCCGCCTGGCAGCTACGTGGGAAGAACACCGGCAAATGGTGGAAAACATAGCCAACCATAACAGCGCCATGGCCCGCAAGGTAGCAAAAAAGCATATGGAAAATTCGGAAAAGACCCTTCTCAAGGGCATCAGCCAGGACGAAGAGTCGGCTCGTCAGATTCATGAATTGTTTCCCCATTCGTAACGGCCGCGGCCGGTAAAGAGGGCGATCGTATGCTGCATTCGTTTGTGCATTTTGTCAGCTTGGTCAGAAATAAAGAGAAAAATATGGACGAGTACGAACATTTTTTGTGCGTGCTGACCATCGTCTTATTCATACTGCTTCTGGTGCGCTCCTTAGTCGCGTTATACATGGGACGATGGAATTTATTTACAGATATATGAGGAAAGCTAGTTAATTATTGTTATATAAGGGGGATATGTGCATGAAAACTTTTTCGCTTCCCTGCGGCAAAGGGACACAAACCGTTTCGTTGGAAGAAAGCCATATGTTATACGACCTGCACGGCAACGACGTAGCTGTCGCCGCCGATGAACAGGCCGCAGTACGCCAGGCCCTGCGCCAGCCTGTAGGCAGCGCGCCCCTGCGCGACGTCATCCAGGCCGGCGATACCGTGGCCATCATCGTCAGCGATATTACCCGCCTGGTCCATACGGATATCATGCTGCCGGTTATCGTAGAGGAATTGAACTCCATCGGCGTGAAGGACGAGCAGATCACCGTCATTACGGCCCAGGGCACCCATCGGGCCCATACGCCGGAAGAAGACGCCATCGTCTGCGGCCAGGAGATGGCGAAGCGCCTGCGCATCGTCAACCACGACTGCCGCAACGACGAGGCTTTGACCTGCATCGGCACGACGACCTATGGAAACGACGTATATATCAACGCCGAAGCGGTTAAGGCTGATAAGGTCATTTTGACCGGCTCCGTGTCTTTCCATCCCATGGCTGGATTCGGCGGCGGGCGAAAGGCCGTGCTGCCCGGCATTGCCGGATACGACACGATTATGCGCAATCACGCCATGGCCTTGACAGAAGACGTCGGCGGCGGCTGCAATCCCTTATGCGAAACGAGCCTGCTGGAACACAACCCCCTTCATGACGACATGCGTCAGGCGGCGGAAATGCTGAACCCGGCCTACCTGGTCAATACGGTGTTTACGGCCGACGGCGAGTTATACGAAGTCGTAGGCGGCCACTGGTACGAAGCGTGGAAAAAGGGATGCGACGATTTACTGCGCATTGCCAGCGTTCCGATTCAGGAGCTGTCGGACGTCACTATCGGTTCGGCCGGCGGATATCCTAAGGACATGAACCTGTATCAAAGCATGAAGGCCCATATGAACTCCGTCTTTGCGACGAAGCCCGGCGGCATTATGATTTTCACCTTAGATTGCCCGGACATTAAGGAACCGGCTATTTTTACCAATTGGTTTTTCCGCAGCAACATGGAAGAGTTTGAACGGGATTTGCGCGCTGATTTCTCGATTCCCGCCTTCGTGGCCTTTAAATCGCGCTGCATCATCAATTCCATGAAGCAGGTATATGTCGTTACCCGGCCGGAAAACTTTGATATTATCCGCCAGAGCGGCCAGATTCCGGCGGCGACGCTGGAAGAAGCCTGGACTATGGCGCAGGAAGAATTGAAGCGGGAAGGAAAGGACGACTATACGGTGACCGTTATGGGACACGCCTCGGCTACCTTCCCGGTACTGCAGAAATAAGACAGACGGGCTGACCCGAAGCGAACTGCTTCGGGTTATACGTTTTACTCATGATTTATGCATAAAAATCATGGTTAGGAATGATAAAACTGTATAGTCTTTTTCTGGGCAAGGCAAGACAAATGAAATGGCCTGTATTATAATAAGCGTATTCAACTGATTTGTTGCAGCTGCAGAAACGGAAGTTGCAGTATATCGTAAAAAAGGGGATGCAGTTAGTTATGAAACAATATAATCCGGTTACAGAAGAAGTCGTCAAGGCTCTTCAAGACGTCGTCGGGGAAAAATACGTCAAAACGGCGCCCGACGTATTAGATGTGTATAAATCTGACGAAAGCCTGGCGCCGTCGTATTGGCGCACGCCGGAAGTCGTCGTGCTGCCGGCCAATACGGAAGAAGTGGCCGAAATCGTCAAGATCGCCAACAAGTACAACGTTCCCGTTACGCCGCGAAGCGCCGGCACCAGCGTCAGCTGCGGCGCCGTGCCGGTATATCACGGCATCGTCCTGCTGATGGAACGGATGAACCGCATTTTGGAAGTCAATGAAGAAGGCATGTACATGGTTGTCGAAGCAGGCGTGCGTACGATTGACATTCAGAATTTGGCTAAGTCCAAAGGCCTGCTGTACGCCGGCGACCCGTGCAGCTCCGACAGCTGCCTCATCGGCGGCAACCTGGCTACCAACGCCGGCGGCAACAAAGCTGTGCGCTACGGCACGACCCGTCATCAGGTATACGCTATTGAAGTCGTCCTGCCGAACGGCAAGATTGCCAACCTCGGCGCGCCTTTGAAGAAATGCTCGACAGGCTTCTGCCTCGACCAGCTGGTCATCGGCTCGGAAGGCACGCTGGGCATTATTACGAAGGCGACGCTGAAGCTCGTCCCCCTGTGCCCGTACCGCCTCGACGTATTGGCCGTCTTTACCGATTTGGGCAAAGCTACGGCCCTGGTGCCGAACTTGATTAAGGCCGGACTCAATCCGACGTCCGTCGAATTTATGGACAACAACTTCGTCCGCAGCGCCAGCGATTACAGCGACCTGCGCCTGCCTCATTATGAAGACGGTTACTACGATATCATTTCGATCGAAACGTTCAATGAAGACGAATTGGACGACAAGATGGAAAAATTGGCGGCCATTTGCGAAGCCTGCGGCGCAACGGACGTCGTAGAAGCCGACGACAGAGTGTGGACAGTCCGCCGCAACTGCCTGGAAAGCACCCGCGTGTTCTCCAAGGTCGCCACGTCGGAAGATTTGGTCGTACCGGTCACGAAGATTGCCGACTGCATCCAGTCCTTAGTCGAAGAAAGCAAGAAATACGACTTCCGCGTATTCTGCCTGGCTCACGCCGGCGACGGCAACCTCCATTTCCAAATCCTGAAATGCGATATGAGCGATGAAGAATGGGAAAAACAGCTGGAAGAATTCCGCGACGTCGCCTATAAATACGTATACGGCTTAGGCGGCCGCTTGTCCGGCGAACACGGCATCGGCTTTAAGCGCCTCGACTACATGGAAAAATACACCGACCCGGTAGAGCTGGAACTCATGAAGTCCATTAAACGGGCTATCGACCCCAACTGGATTTTAAACCCCGGCAAGGTCATCAGCGCCGACTAATGTTCTGGAATAGATAAGCAACTGCGCAGCGCCCCGATAGGAAATCGTGAAGACATGATTTCCTATCGGGGCGTTTTTTGTCATGTGAAAGGTCCTTTCATGAAATTGGACATATATTTGACGGCATGAAGGGCAAAAATGCAGTCAATGGCCGAAAGGAATGGTATAATAGTATATATGTGAGATAACGGTAATTTGTCGGATAGAGGAGCGTGACGATACAGTTGACAAAACTAGATATAAAAAATCTATTTAACCCGTAGCATATCCTCCATGTCGGCAACATGCGGGCGAAATTTTTTGCCAGCGGCAGCTTTGACGGCATTACAGACGTGCGGGAGGAAATTTTACATGGCTGGAAGGTATCCTACGACAGGGGATACCGCACGCCGGATTTCAAAAAGCCCGTCGTGACGGACCTGTACCTGCGCACGCAGAAGGAGGAAGAGCTGCTGGCTATTGCCGTGCCGTATATGGAGCGTCTGTATACGTTTTTGCAGAACGACACCTTTTGGATTACCCTATTGGATCGTGACGGCGTCATCTTAAAGCTGGTCGGGTCGGATACGATGCTGAAGGAGCTGGCGGCGACAGGCCTGATCGAAGGATCCAACCGGGGAAGCGACGCGCCCTACGGCGGGCTGTTTCACCTGGTCTTTACCTATAAAAAGCCCTTTATCCTGGTATCGACAGAGCATGCCTCGTCTATCGACGACAACCTGGCCGGCGGCGCCTGCCCTATCGTCGACCCAGAGACGAAGGAGATTTTAGGCTTTATCGCCGTATCGGGCCATTGGTGGTATTCCCATCTGCATACGCTGGGATTGGCCGTCATCGCGGCGGAAGCCATTTCCAAGCAGTATGCATTGGAAAAAGCGACGAAGCGCTTGTACGCTATGAGTCAATCCTTGAAAAAAGTAAACTCCCGGCTATATACGACGCTGGACAGCATTAAGACGGGCATCATTTACTGCAATGAAGAGGGAACCGTCAAGGTCATCAATGAAGGCGCTGTGAAATTGCTGGGAATTAAGAAGGACTTGAAGGATGTGCCGGGGACGAACGTCTGCCCGTATTTTGACTCGAAGCTGTCTATGGATAAAATCGCCGCCAATACGAAGAACGGCGAAACGTACTGCTACGAGCTGGTCAGCTCGGGTTGCCCCGATTTTGTCTACAAACGGAACTACCTGCTGTACTGCTATATCCGCCGCATCAATATCGGCGAAAAAGAGCAGGAATATATTATTACCCTGTCGAAGCAGACCGAAGCCCATCTGAATGCGACCAAGATGATCTATGCCGAGCCGACGTTCAGCTTCGACGACATTATCGGCTCGTCCGACGCGATTCGCCAGGTGAAAACCATCGCCGAACTAGGGGCGGCCCATAATCCGTCGATTTTAATTACCGGCGAGAGCGGAACGGGGAAGGAATTGTTCGCCCAGTCCATTCACAACGCCAGCAGCCGGCGGAATGGCCCCTTTGTGGCGATTAACTGCGGCGCCATCCCGCGGACCCTCATAGAAAGCGAGCTCTTCGGTTATGAAAAGGGCGCCTTTACCGGCGCCGATAAGAAGGGGCATCCGGGCAAGTTTGAGCTGGCGAATGGCGGCACCTTGTTTTTAGACGAAATCGGCGACATGCCCTACGACGTCCAGGTGACGCTGCTGCGCGTGCTGCAGACGCAGACGGTGACGCGCATCGGCGGCACGAAGCCCATACAGATCGACGTCCGCATCGTGTCGGCTACGAACAAGGATCTGCGCAAGTGCATTGAAAACCATACCTTCCGCGAAGATTTGTATTACCGCCTCAACGTGTTTACCATTCCCTTGCCGCCGCTGCGGGAACGGGGCCGGGACATAGAGGAAATTGCCCGGTATTTCTTGACAGTCTATAATAAAATTTACAATAAGCACGTCGCCGACATATCGGAAGACGTCCTTCGGGCCTTTCACGCTTACCGGTGGCCCGGCAATATCCGGGAACTGGAAAACGTGATGGAACGAGCCGTTATCTTGTGTAAACGGGACTATGTCACGCTGATAGATATTCCCGACGCCATTGGGCGGAGGGCTGATAAGGCTGCGCCGCCGCTGGCCGTAGGCTGGCCCCTGCGGCATGAAAGAGAACAGATCGAATCGGCCTTAAAGGAGCATAAGGGAAATATGTCCCATGCGGCGAAGGAGTTGGGCATGAGCCGGCCGACATTGTATAAGCGTGTCAAGGAATACGGTATAGACAAACGAAAATTTGAGTGACGAAATGAAAAGCCAGTACCTGCGGCTTACTGCCGGTACTGGTTTTTGCTTGTGTAAAAAAGTGTAAAATGCATTTACAGTGTAAACGGAGTGTAAAGGCATTTTACACTGTAACGGTGGAAAAATGCCTGTTTTACGCTCTTTTATATATGGCATGAAAATTTCATATATATTTTCAAATCGAAATTCAAGGAGGCAATACGCATATGGAAGTAAAACAGATTTTAGTGTACGGCGCCGGCTTGATGGGCCGGGGCATCGCCCAGGTATTTTCCCGCAATCCGGAATATTCCATCGTTTTATATGATATCGCCGACAACGATGTTCTCGGCCAGGTCCGCAAGGAAATGATGTCCTTTGTCGATCAGGGCATCGTCGATGCCGACACGGCAGAACAGCAGCTGAGCCGCATCAGCTTTACGACGGGTTTGAGCCCTGAATTGTGCCAGAAGACGGATTTAGTCGTCGAAGCCGTATTTGAAAACATGGAATTGAAGCAGTCGGTCTTCGAAAAGCTGGAAATCATGTGCCGTCCCGACACGATTTTCTGCACCAATACGTCCGTCATGAGCCCGACGGAAATCAGCGCCCGCGTCAAGCACAAAGAACGCTTCGTCGGCACCCATTTCTGGAATCCGGCGACGCTGATTCCCCTGGTAGAAGTCGTCAAAGCCAACGGCTCGTCTGACGAAGTAGCCCAGCAGGTATACGACATTTTGGAAAAAGTAGGCAAAAAGCCGGTTATCTGCCAGCGCGACGTACCGGGCTTCATTGCCAACCGCATGCAGCACGCCCTGTGGAGAGAAGCGATTTATATCGTCGAACAGGGGATTGCCGACGCCGAAACGGTCGATAAAGCCGTTAAATACAGCTTCGGCCTCCGCCTGCCCCAGCTGCCGCCGTTGGTTAACTCCGATTTGGTCGGCACGGACTTGACCTACAACATTCACGAATACATCTTGAAATATCTGTGCAGTGACACGACGCCGTCGCCCCTGCTGGTCAAGATGAAGGAAGAAAACAAGATGGGCTTCAAGAGCGGCGAAGGCTTCTTCAAGTGGGACGACGAATCCATCGCAGCAGAACGCAAGGGGCTGAACGACTATTTAATTCACATGCTTTATAAAAAAGATAAAGAATAAGAGCGTATTTTAAGGAGGAAACATATCATGAGCAATTTGAAAAACAAAGTTATCATCACTGCAGCTGTAACGGGCGCATGGCCGAAAAAAGAAAACAATCCGAACGTTCCCCTGACGCCGCAGGAAATTGCTGACGACGTCTATCAGTGCTGGCAGGCCGGCGCTGCCGTCGCTCACCTTCACATGCGCGACGATGAAGGCAACGGTACCATGAGTGCCGATAAATTCCGTGAAACGGTACAGACGATCAAGACTAAATATCCTGACTGCGACATCGTCCTGAATCTTACGACATCAGGCGACCTTCACGCGACGGAAGAAACGCGCCAGTTCCATTTGAAGGAATTAAAACCGGAAATGGCGTCGTACGACTGCGGCTCCATGAACTGGATGAACAGCGGCTTGTTCCTCAATCCGCCGAAATTCCTGGAAGACCTGGGCCAGCTCATGCAGGAACTGAACATCAAGCCGGAAATCGAAGCCTTCGACCCGGGCATGATCGCCAACGCCGCCTATTACCTCAAAAAAGGCGTATTGAAAGCGCCGCTCCATTTCCAGATGTGCATGGGCTGCGCCAACGGCATCCCCGGCTCGGTTAAGAATCTCGTCTTCATGAAGGAAACGATGGATACCCTGTGCCCGGGCTCTACCTGGTCGGCCTTCGGCGTAGGCCACAGCGCCATGGAAATCATGTACGCGACCATCGCCTTGGGCGGCCATCTCCGCGTCGGCATGGAAGACAACGTCATGTACGCCAAGGGCGTGCTGGCTGAAAGCAACCGCCAGTTCGTAGAAAGGGCTCGCCGCTGCGTAGAAGAATACGGTAAGGAAGTCGCAACGCCGGCAGAAGCGCGCGAAATCCTGGGTCTGAAATAATAGGAGTGTGACAGGTATGACATGGGGACCTTGTTTTATGTATTATCGTTGTCCGCAATGCGGCAAGAAATTTAAATACGCTATCGATTTGATTCCGGAATTCGGCGACGCCTTCGGGACCTGCCCTGACTGCCATGCCGGCGGCGTCCTGGAGGGAGAAGGGGCTCGGACGAAAGATGACGGGGCGTATGAAGAAGTAGAATGAGGTTCCCGCCATACCGGATTATATAAAGGAGGCTTATTATGGCGCAAGCAAATTCGCAAAACGCACAGAAGAAGACGATTACTGATAAGTTTATAGAATTCAGCTTAAACTATATTCCTGACTCCATGGTATTTGTATTGGGGCTGACCGTATTCGTCTTCGTACTGGCACTGATTTTTACGGACTCGACGCCGTGGGGATTGGTTGAAGATTATGCAAAAGGATTCTGGGAATTATTAAGCTTTTCCATGCAGATGTGCTTGATGATGATCAGCGGCTTCGTTATTGCTAATGCAAAGCCAATCCGCAGAGGCATCGTCCGCTTGATTGACTGGCCGAAGACGCGCGGTGGCACCATCGCCTTGTTCGCCCTGATTACCGGCGTTATTTCCTGGCTCCACTGGGGCGTCGGCCTCATGGCTACGATTATCATGGGCAAGGAAATCGCTATCCGCAAACGAGGCCAGGGCTTCCATTATGCTTTTATCGTCGCCATGGCCTATACGAGCATGAATATCATGGCCAACGGCATCTCCCAGGCCGCGCCGCTGCTGTCGGCGACGCCGGGCAACTTTATGGAAAAGATCATGGGCGGCATTGTGCCGATCAGCCAGACGTCCCTGTCCCCGTACATGATGACCTTCCTCGTATTGGAATTACTGGCTTTGCCTGTCGTATATTACCTGCTCATGCCTAAGAAGGAAAAGGCCGTAGAAATCAGCGACGAACTGTACAAGGAATTTACGGCAGAACCGGAAAAAGTCGATGCGTCGAAGAAATTGACGCCGGCTGAACGGTGGGAACGGTCCCGCGTGTTGAACACCCTCATTGCTTTGTTGATTCTCATCTGGTTCGGCGACCACGTCATTACAGAAGGCGTCAGCAAGATCAACCTGAACACGATCAACTTCGCCCTCTTTGGCTTGGGCTTATTATTCCACGATTCGCCGCACAGCTATATTGAATCGGTAAAAGAAGGGGCGACGACTGTATACGGCGTCATCATCCAGTTCCCTTTATACGCCGGTATTTTCGGCCTGATTACCTTCTCCGGCCTGGCCGACGAAATTACGGAGCTGTTCATCTCCATCGCAACGCCGGGAACCTATCCGTGGATCGTATTCATTTACACCGGCATCATGGACTTCTTCGTCCCGTCGGCAGGGTCTAAATTCGTCATCGAAGCGCCGTACTTGGTTCCGGCGGCTCAGCACCTGGGCGTTCCCGTTTCGCAGGTTATCAACGCCTACGGCACGGGCGCGCAGATGGCCAACCTGATTCAGCCCTTCTGGGCCATCGCCTACCTGGCGGCCTTCCGCCTTCGCTTCCAGGAAATCCTGCCGTTTACGTTCATGCTCTGGCTGTTCGTATTCATTGCCGGCAGCCTGTGGTTCCTCATTTTCCCCTTTGGATGGTAATGTAATTTAGCTGCTAACTCAATTTACTATACTCTTATCTCAATATGAAACATGCAAAAGACCTGCCGTGAGGCGAAACTCTCGTCTCCGGCAGGTCTTTTGCATTGCAGGCGAAATCCTATGGCTATCAAGGGCGGGGCAAAAACGAGGCAAAAAATGTATTTCATTTGCTTTTAGAAGACTTGATGAGCAATAAAAAAACAAGGAAGCCTGCATATAACAGGGTTCCTTGTTTTGGTTTTGTGCTATTGTGCTCGGTATTACTTGGAGTACAATTCGACGATGAGCGTTTCGTTGATTTCTACAGGAATTTCGGAGCGTTCAGGCATACGTGTCAGCGTGCCTTCGAAGCCGTCGAAGTTCTTTTCGATGTAGGGAACATCGAAGGTTTTCAATTCCTGGAAGGATTTTTTGTACATTTCGTTAGCGCGGGAAGCTTCCTTCAGCGTGATAACGGAACCTACTTTTACGTGTGCCGACGGAATGTCGCAACGTTTGCCGTTTACCAAGATGTGGCCGTGGTTGACCATCTGGCGGGCCTGACGAATGGAGTTTGCAAAACCGATACGGTATACCAGGTTATCCAAACGGCATTCCAACAATTTCAGCATGTTTTCGCCAGTAACGCCTTCCATCTTCTTGGCTTTATCATAATACCGGACAAACTGGCGTTCGAGCAAATTGTAGTATGCGCGAAGCTTCTGTTTTTCCAGTAACTGTGTGCCGTATTCAGACATCTTTTTCTGACGCTGTTCTTTCTTCACACGTTTTAATGCCTTAGGATGTCCGTACACATTGAGTCCGAACCGGCGACATTGCTTAAAACGTGCTTCTCTCCTCGTTGCCATTTTCTACATCACCTCATATAAAAATTTAATAAAACATAACAATAGAAATTCTATCACGGTTGCAGGGCTTTGTCAACGGATAGGCAGGGAAAAGTGCCGGCGTTTTGGGCGCAGAGCCTGAACAATACATTTTTTTGCCGACGCCGCGTAAAGAATGCGTAAACTGCAAGTCGTGAAAGACGGCGTAAAATAGGGGGATTCCTCCTACTGGTTATGGTTAACAATGCGCTGTCCTGTGCGATTGGCGCCGTCTTATGAGAAAATGTGCTCGTGAACACTATTGACAAAAGGTTTACAAAGGGATAGGATATACATAACAAAACTGTGTTCGAACACAATTTATAAAAAGTAAGAAAAAACCATATTTTAATTGTACGTATTGCTGAGTGGAGGAATGAAGAAATGAACACGAGCACAGCGGAAAAAGATAATAAAAAGATATCCAGCTCTTTTATTTACTTTTTCGGCTCTTTTGGCGGTATTTTGTTTGGGTACGACATCGGCGTTATGACCGGGGCGCTGCCCTTCCTGCAGGACGACTGGGGGCTGCACGGCAATGCCAGCATCATCGGCTGGATTACGTCGGCCGTCATGTTCGGCGCTATTTTCGGCGGCGCGCTGGCAGGCCAGCTGTCCGATAAATTGGGCCGCCGCAAGATGATTTTGATTTCTGCGCTGATTTTCGTCGTCGGCTCTGTCTTGTCGGGGATTGCTCCGGACAACGGCCAATATTACCTGATCGGCGTTCGTATTTTACTTGGCTTGGCCGTTGGCGCCGCGTCGGCTCTCGTGCCGGCTTATATGTCGGAAATGGCTCCGGCTCATCTGCGGGGCCGCTTGTCCGGCATCAACCAGACGATGATCGTATCGGGCATGCTGCTATCGTACATCGTCGACTATTTGCTGAAGGATTTGCCTGAAATGTACGCTTGGCGCTTAATGCTCGGCTTAGCTGCCGTTCCGGCTATTATCCTGTTCTTCGGCGTCCTTCGTCTTCCCGAATCGCCGCGTTTTCTCGTCCGTCATAACTTATTGGATGCAGCCCGCCGTACGCTGAGCTATATCCGTCCCAGCGACGAAGTAGAACCGGAATTGAAACAAATTCAGGAAACCGTCGCCGCCGAAGCCCATGCTGCGCAAAACAGCTCCTGGGGAATGTTGTTCAGCGGCAAATACCAGTACTTGGTCGTCGCCGGCATCGGCGTCGCCGCGTTCCAGCAATTCCAAGGGGCCAATGCGATTTTCTATTACATTCCCCTGATCGTCGAAACAGCGACGGGACATGCCGCCAGCTCGCAGCTCATGTGGCCGATTATTCAGGGCGTTCTCCTCGTTTTGGGATCCCTCGTCTTCCTGGTCATTGCCGATAAGTTCAACCGCCGCACGCTGCTGAAAGTCGGCGGCACGATTATGGGCCTGTCCTTTATCCTGCCGGCTATCATCAACAGCATCATGCCGGACACGAACCCGATGATGATCGTATTCTTCCTGTGCATTTACGTTGCCTTTTATTCCTTTACATGGGCCCCGCTGACCTGGGTTATCGTCGGCGAAATCTTCCCGCTGGCTATCCGCGGCCGGGCGTCCGGCATGGCTTCGTCCTTTAACTGGATCGGCTCCTTCCTGGTCGGCTTGCTGTTCCCCATCATGACGGCTTCGATGCCGCAGGAAATCGTCTTCGCTATCTTCGGCGTCATCTGCATGCTCGGCGTATGCTTCGTGACGAAATGCGTTCCCGAAACGCGCGGCCATACGCTGGAAGAAATCGAAGCCCAGGGAACGAAGAGAAGATAATTAGTGTATTCCTTTACGGGAGAAAGGATTTGTCTCATGGATTTATTAAAGGTTGCAGCGAACATTAAAACCGGCGAAACGGCCTTAGGAATTGAACTCGGCTCGACCCGCATCAAGGCGGTTCTCGTCAATTACGACTGCCAGACCATCGCTTCGGGCAGCTACGGCTGGGAAAACGCCCTGCGCGACGGCGTGTGGACCTATTCGCTGGATGAAGTATGGAAGGGGATTCAGGCCTGCTATGCCCAGCTGGCCGCCGACGTGCAGAGCCGCTACCACGTGCCGCTGACGCGCATCGGTTCTATCGGCGTCAGCGCCATGATGCACGGCTACCTGGCCTTTGATTCGCAAGGCGAACTGCTCGTTCCCTTCCGTACGTGGAGAAATAATATTACCAGCCAGGCTGCCAAGGCGCTGACGGATGCCTTCCATTTCAATATTCCCCAGCGCTGGAGCATCGCCCATCTGTATCAGGCTATTTTAAATGGAGAAGACCATGTGCCGCAGATTTCCTTCCTGACGACCTTGGCCGGATACGTCCACTGGATGCTGTGCGGCGAAAAAGTCTTGGGCATCGGCGACGCGTCGGGCATGTTCCCCGTCGATGAAAGGACAGGCACGTACGACGCGAAGATGCTGTCCCTGTTCGACGAATTGGAAGCGGTAAAGCCCTATTCGTGGAAGCTTGCCGACCTCCTGCCGAAGGTACTGCGGGCCGGGGAAGGGGCCGGTACCTTGACGGAAGAAGGGGCGCGCCTCCTCGATCCGGCAGGCCGTCTGGAACAGGGCAGCCATATGGCTCCGCCTGAAGGAGACGCCGGTACGGGCATGGTCAGCACGAACAGCGTCCGCAAACGGACCGGCAACATTTCTGTCGGCACGTCGGCCTTTTCCATGAACGTATTGGACCGGCCGCTGCAGGGCGTCCATGAAGATATTGACGTCGTCACGACGCCTGACGGGGCTCCTGTCGCCATGGTACATACGAATAACTGCTCGTCGGACATCAACGCCTGGGTGGACCTGTTCGGCCAGTTTGCCGCGGCGACGGGCCTGGCGATCGGGCCGGACAAGCTGTATGAAACGCTGTTCAACCTGGCCGGCACGGCCGACAAGGATGCAGGCGGACTGGTCAACTACAGCTACTTGTCAGGCGAAAACGTAACGCGCATCGACAACGGCCGGCCGCTGTTCGTCCGTACGCCGCACAGCCGCTTTACCCTGCCGAACTTCATGCTGGCCCAGCTGTACGCAGCCTTTGCGCCGCTGAAAATAGGCATGGACATCCTGGTTCAGGAAGAAGGCATTGAAACGGACGTCATGATCGCCCAGGGCGGCCTGTTTAAGACACCGGTCATCGGGCAGCAGGTATTGGCCGACGCCCTCAACATGCCGATTACCATTATGGATACGGCAGGCGAAGGCGGTCCGTGGGGCATGGCCGTATTGGCCGTATACATGGAAGTCCGTCAGGATGGCGAAACGCTGGCCGACTTCCTCGATGAACGGGTATTCCGCCATCCGAAGAGCGTCACCTTGACGCCGAATGCCGAAGGCGTAGAAGGCTGCAATGCCTTTATTGAAAACTATAAGCGGGCCTTGGCTGTTGAAGCAGAAGCGGGCCGCACGTTGGCAGATTAACCCTGCCGGGAGGGATATCATATGTTAGAAGAATTGAAGCAGCAGGTCTATGAAGCGAATATGCGCCTGCCGAAATTGGAGCTCGTCACCTTTACGTGGGGCAACGTGTCGGGAATCGACCGGGAAAAGGGCCTGTTCGTCATCAAGCCGTCGGGCGTAGAATATGAAAAATTATCGCCTGCCGATATGGTCGTCGTAGATTTGGACGGCAAGGTCGTCGAAGGAGACTTAAATCCGTCGAGCGATACGATGACTCACGCCGTATTGTACAAGGCCTTTCCGAATATCGGCGGCATCGTCCATGCCCATTCTCCCTGGGCCGTATCCTTCGCCCAGGCCGGCGTAGACCTTGAAGCTATGGGCACGACTCATGCTGATACGTTTTACGGCGACGTGCCCGTGACCGACGCGCTGACGAAGGAAGAAATCGAAAGCGCTTATGAAGAAAATACGGGCAAGGTCATCGTCCGCACCTTTGCCGAACGGGGCATCGACCCCGACGCCGTTCCGGCCGTACTGGTAAAACAGCACGGGCCCTTTACGTGGGGACCGACGGCGGCGAAGGCCGTAGAGACGGCCAAGATTCTGGAAGTCGTCGCTGAAATGAACTACCACGCGCTCCAGCTCACGCGCGCCGACATCCGCGTGCCCCAGTACCTGCTGGATAAGCATTACTACCGCAAGCACGGGGCCAACGCCTATTACGGACAGAAAAAATAAAGAGTATCTATTATCAGTATTTCATATATAAGGAGGAACCATCGATGTTACAAGTAAAAGATTATGAATTTTGGTTTGTTGCCGGCAGCCAGTATTTGTATGGCGAAGAACAGCTCCGCAACGTAGACCGCGATACGGAAGATATGGTCAACAAGCTCAATGCCAGCGGCAAGCTGCCCTATAAGGTCGTATACAAAGGCGTCATGACGACGGCCGACGGCATTACGCAGTTCATGAAGGACGTAAACTACAACGACAACGTAGCCGGCGTCATCACCTGGATGCATACGTTCTCGCCGGCGAAAAACTGGATTCGCGGCACCATGCTCCTGCAGAAACCGCTCCTCCATCTGGCAACGCAGTATTTGAACAACATTCCCTACGATACGATTGACTTCGATTACATGAACCTCAACCAGAGCGCTCATGGCGACCGCGAATACGGCTACATCAACGCCCGCCTGAATTTGAAGAACAAAGTCGTATACGGCTACTGGGAAGACGAAGACGTACAGGATGAAATCGCCAAATGGCAGGACGTTGCTGTTGCGTACAACGAAAGCTTCAACATCAAGGTATGCCGCTTCGGCGATACGATGCGCGACGTAGCCGTTACGGAAGGCGACAAGGTAGAAGCGCAGATTCGCCTGGGCTGGACTGTCGACTACTGGCCTGTCGGCGACCTCGTGCCGATTATTAACAGCGTCAGCGATGAAGACGTACAGGCCGTATACGATCAGCTGAAGGAAGAATACACAATGGTCGCAGGCGATAACACGCCGGAAAAATTTGAACACAACGTTCGCGTGCAAATCAAAGAATATCTGGGTATCAAGCGCTTCCTGGATAAGGGCGGCTATACGGCGTTCTGCACGAACTTCCAGGATCTCTGCGGTATGGAACAGCTCCCGGGCCTGGCTGCGCAGCTGCTCATGAAGGAAGGCTACGGCTTCGCCGCTGAAGGCGACTGGAAGACGGCCGCACTGACGCGTCTGATGAAGATTATGGCTCACAACGACCGCACTGTATTCATGGAAGACTATACGCTGGACCTGCGCAAAGGCCACGAAGCAATTTTGGGCGCACACATGCTGGAAGTCGATCCAACCATTGCCAGCGATAAACCGCGCATCGAAGTTCATCCCCTGGATATCGGCGATAAAGAAGACCCGGCCCGACTCGTCTTCACCGGCTCGGAAGGCGACGCTGTCAACCTGACGGTAGCCGATTTCCGCGGCGGCTTCCGTCTCATCAGCTACCCCGTAACGTGCCGCAAGCCCGAAGCGGAAACGCCCCACCTTCCCGTGGCAAAACAGCTCTGGACGCCGAAGGTCGGCTTGAAGAAAGGCGCTACGGCTTGGATTCACGCCGGCGGCGGCCACCATACCGTATTGAGCTTCCGCCTGACGGAAGAACAAATCCACGACCTGGCCGTCATGTTCGACTTGGACTTAGTGGAAATCTGCTAATCGTCAGCTTATAGTGTTACATCAATAAAAAAGAGAGGCTCGCGAAAGCCTCTCTTTTTTATAAGATTACATGTTTTCTGCAATGCGTATTTCGTTGTTCATGATATACCTTTCCCGGTCGGGAACGATGCCGTTGACCAGGTAATCGAAGACGAGCTGCATCGCCTTTTGGCCCTGCTGGTGGGGGTGCTGGTAGATGGCGGCCTTGATGTCGCCGGCCTTCATCATTTCCCGCGTCGTCGGGATGGTGTCGAAGACGAGGATGAGCAGGTCGTCCTTGCGGGGGCTGGCCAGGGCTGCCCGGCAGGTGCCGTAGGAGCCGCCGGAGGACAAGATGAGGAGGACATTGATGTCCGGATGCTGGTGCAGCAGGTTTTTCGTCGCGTCGTACGATGAAATATCGTCGTCGTTGTCTTCGATGAGGGCCGTAATTTCATACTGGGGATCGCCGCCCAGTATTTCCTTGAGGCCCTGCAGGCGGTGGCGGTGGCCTAAGATCTTCAGCGAGCCCAGGACGACGCCGATGTGGCAGGGGCCGGGGGAAAACATCTTCAGCAGCGCGCCGATGGTGCGGCCGCCGTTTACGTAGTCGCTGCCTACATAGTAGTGGGTGCTGGCCTGCTCGATGTCGTTATTGATCGTGACGACGAAGATGCCGGCGGCGATGAGCTCGTTCAGCTTGGCCGCTATTTTCGGATCGTTGATGGGATTGATGATGAGGGCGTTGATCTGCCCCTTGATCTGATCGAGGATATGGCACTGTTCTTCTACGTCGTAACCCCGTACGGTGTGCCAGACCGTGCGCATGCCGTAGGACTCGTATTTCCGGGCCGCCTTTTCCAGGGCGTCGATGATGTCGTCGAAGAAGCGGATGCTCTTGGAGGGCAGGACGACGGCGACGACGGGATTGCTCTTCTGCGCCGCCAGGGCCTTGCCGGCCGGGTTAGGCCTGTAGTGGAGCTTCTTGGCCATTTCTAGGATTAATTCGCGCTTTTCCGGCTTGACGTTGCCGCGGTTGTTTAAGACGCGGTCTACGGTGCCGCGGGATACGCCGCAGAGATCGGCGATTTGTTTTATCGTTACCATATATTTCCCTCCTGGGAATTACGAATGATGTAAATATATAATGTACACTAATTTTGTTTTCCCTATTTTAACACAAGGTGTGCGCGTGAACAAGTGCGCAAAAAGTCAAAAGAGGAGTGAATGCCATGAGTGTTATTTCTAAAAAAGATTTCGGCTGCCTGGCCGACGGCCGGCCCGTCTTTCTCTATACCTTGACCAACGCTAACGGCACGGCCCTGTCCATCTGCACGTACGGCGGCCATGTCCAGGCTCTGCGGACGAAGGACGCCGACGGGGCTGAGGTCGACGTCGTCCTGGGCTATGACGACGTCGAAACCTATGTGAGCGAAGACAAATATATCGGAGCTCTCATCGGCCGCTGCGGCAACCGCATTGCCCGGGGCCGTCTGCACATCGGCGGCAAAGACTATCAGCTGGAGTGCAACAACGGACGCAATCACCTGCACGGCGGCACTCTGACCGGCTTCAATAAAAAGCTCTGGCAAGCCGAAGAAACGGCAGAAGGGCTGAAACTGACCTATACGAGCCCTGACGGAGAAGGGAATTATCCCGGCGCCCTTCAGGTCGCCGTCTGGTATGATTTGACGGACGACGACGCTGTTACCATCCGCTACGAAGCAGTCAGCGACGCCGATACGGTGTGCAACCTGACGAACCACACCTATTTCAACCTGGACGGCTGCGGCAGCGGTTCCGTCCTCGACCAGGAAATCCAGCTGTTCAGCGATTTCTTCACGGAAAGCGATGCCGAATCCCTGCCGAACGGCAATATCGTCGCCGTCGCGGGCACGCCGATGGATTTGCGGGAGCTGACGCCGATTGGCCGCCATATCGACGACGACTACGTCCAGCTCCGCCAGGCCCGCGGCTACGACCATAACTGGATCGTCCGCCGCGATGAATCCCAGGCCGTGCCTACGGCCTACGGCACGGTATATCCCATGGCCTATGCCGTCGGCAATCGGACAGGCATTACGCTGACGGCCTATACGAGCCAGCCTGGCGTGCAGTTTTATACGGGCAATTACCTCGACGGCACGCCCTTGGGGAAGGGCGGCGCAGTCTTTGACCGCCGCAGCGGCTTCTGCCTGGAAGCGCAGTATTATCCCAATGCGCTGGAGCATCCGGAATTTCCCCAGCCCATTTTGAGAAAAGGCGATGTGTGGAAGGCCCTGACGATATACAAATTGGGACGAAAATAAAGACATACAAAAAAGATGAGACTGCGCTGCAGGCAGTCTCATCTTTTTTATATGTCAGTATATACGTGTGCGTTGGTTGTCAGGGCAGCGATTCGGAGAAGTCGAGGCCGGCGTCTGTCGCGTAATACGTCCCTTCCTTGTCTCCGTGCTCGATGTATTTTTTATCCAGCAAGGTCTGAATGACGTCCATGTCGGCCGGGTTCGGGGCGAAGATTTCTTCGGCCGTGCATTCTTCCCGTTCGACGGCGGCGACGACGGCGGCGAGCCGTTCGTCCTGCGTCGGCATGCCGTAGGCGAAATGGATGTTCGGCAAATACAGGGGATAGTCCTGCTTGGCCTTGATAAGGAACTGGCCGGCGGCCATGGCGGCGCTGAGGGCGTTTTGTTCGTTCATTTCAATGTTCATTTCCTCGCTGATCGCTGTCAGCTTATTAGACGGGAAATGGTATAATGTCTTGGCTACTTCCATCGTGTCGATAAAGCGCAGGCACGGCGCGTCGATGCCGTATATTTTCAGCGCATGAGCGATGCAGCCCATGACGAAGGGAGCGTTGTGGGCGACAAGGGTGCGGCCGACGAAGTAGTCTTTCATGCCGGCTTCCCAGTATTCGCCGAATTCGTCGGCTTTGCGGAGAACATCCCAGGCCAGTTCGGGATATTTTTTATTGGTAATGTTGTTTTCCGGCGGGCGGACGTAAAAGTAGTGGGTGTTTTTCAGCTGGCCCTTTTCAAACTCGGCGAAGCCGATGAGGCAGACTGAGTAGGGCTGCTCGTTGGCCAGGACCAGGGACAGGGCCGTAAACTGCTGAGGATAGCGGCGAAGGGCGTCCGAGGCGTCGATGGGATAGGCGTAGTAGCCCTTCTGCGGCTGGACGTCGTATTGGTGCAGGTTTTCTACCTGTACGTGCTGTTTCGTTTCCAGGTCCTTTTGCCGGGCCGCTTTTTTGCGCTTTTTGCGAAACGACGAAAGCAGGGAGTAGAGGACGGCGGCGATGAAGAGAATCGTGAGCAAGGTGCCGCCGGTGTGAAGCAGTGAATCCATGGCTATTCATTCCTTTGCGTTGAAGATGGGGACTGTTTAGTAAAGGTGTGATAAAATGTCATGCTGTAGCAGGTAAAGAAGGCGTTGTCGGCAGCCTTGCCGTTTACGGAGTAGCGGTCGCAGGCATTTACGGCCGGGTTGGGGAGCATGATCTGTCTGGTAGGAATTCCCTTGTCGTCGTACAGCAGTGTCGACAGGGTCTGTGTTTTGACGGTCTGGGCTTTAAAGTTGTAGAAAAACTTGTTTTCATATCCTGAAGCGACGTTCGTCGTATAATCGTACGTCACGACGGTGGCCTTGATGATATAATACGGCGGGTCATAGCGGATAGACTGGATGGAGTTCATGTCGACGTAGGATTCCGTCGTGTCGTCGTGGCCTACCTGGATATAGCGGGGATTGTCGTCGAAAAACATGGCCGCCGCCAGGGCTGTGCCGGCCATGAGAAAGACGGCCAATAACGCGGTTATTTTCTTTAGCAAACGAAACGCTCCTTTCCATAACAAGGTACCCTTTTATTATACGAAAAAGGAAAAAATTTACAACAGGCGGAGAGGCAGAATAGGCAGGAAGACGTAAATTTTTTAAAAATCCCCGGTAGGAATTTGTCTTCTGAAGGTCGAATTAATACTATAGTAAGAGCATGTCGATTTGTTTTCGTTCGTGGTAAGGTCTGATTGGCATGTATAACTGTAAGGAGGGATTACGTTGGGAAAGAAAATTGAAGAACGTCCTTTGCGTGCGGCTATTTTGACTATCAGTAATAGCCGGACTTTTTCGGATGATACAAACGGCCTGATGATTCAGTCGGCTCTGACAAACCGGGGGCATCAGGTCGTCGATTACGCTATCGTAAAAGATAATAAAGAGGATATTACCCGTCACATCCACGAATGGGTGTGCAGCGTCGACGTCGTCATTACGAGCGGCGGCACGGGCATCGCCAAGCGGGACGTGACGCTGGAGGCGATAGAGCCTCTCTTTGAAAAGAAAATTCCCGGATTTTCCGAAATGCTTACGTATTTCGCCTATCGCCGCGTCTGCGGCGTGCAGGCCATGGCCTACCGCTCGACGGCCGGCCTGGTTCATCAGTGCATGGTATTTTGCCTGCCTGGCCTGCCCAGCTTGATTAAAGTAGGCATGGAAAAGATCATCCTGCCGGAACTGTTCCACTTATATACGGAAATTAAAAAGTAAGAGCCTTAGTATGGAAGGGCGTGTCTGCGGCACGCCCGATTTTTATGAGGGGAGGCAGCTATGAAATCGAAGCTGATTGTCGTGACAGGCGGCGCGCGCAGCGGCAAGAGTCTGTTTGCCGAAGAATATCTGACGTCCTGTTCCGGCCGCAAATCTTATGTCGCGACGGCCCAGATATTAGATGAAGAAATGAAGGAGCGAGTTGCCGAGCACCGCCGCCGTCGTCCGGAAGACTGGCAGACGCTGGAGATATCCTCCGGCCTGAGCGCGGCGTTTCCTGCCGTATTGGAGCAGGCCGACGCCGTCCTCGTCGACTGCCTGACGCTGTATCTTTCTAATTATCTGTTTGCTCATGAAACGGCCGGGGACGAAGAGATACTGCAGGGGGCGCTGCAGGAGATGGAGAATATCGTCGGGGCCGTCCGGCAGACGGAGGATAAGACGGTGATTTTCGTGACCAACGAGCTGGGATGCGGCATCGTGCCGATGAGCCACATAAGCCGCCTGTACCGGGACGTCGTCGGCAAGGTCAATCAATACGCCGCCGGTCAGGCCGACGAGGTGTACTGGACCGTCTGCGGCATTCCCGTAGAGATTACGCGGCTGAGAGCGTCCATTCCGCCGGGAGGCTGCCGATGAAATCCTTTTTTATTGCCCTGCAGTTTTTATCGCGCATCCACGTCGTGACCCAGACTGTCTGGACGGAGGCGGACTTTGGCCGTTCGGTCATATTTTTCCCCCTCGTAGGGACCGTTATCGGTGCAGTCCTTTGCTTGGCCTATGTCGGCATATCCCTGTGGTTTTCCCAGCCTTATATGGCTGTTCTCCTGGTACTGTGCTGGCTGTTGGTCACGGGAGGCCTTCATGCCGACGGCCTCATGGATACGGCTGACGGGTTGTTTTCCGGGCGGAGCCGCGAGCGCATGCTGGAAATACTCAAGGACAGCTGCGTCGGATCGAACGGCGTCGTCGCCTTTGTTTCCTGCATGGCCCTGAAGGTCTGCTTTCTGGCGAATCTGCCGCAGCAGTCGGTCTGCGCCGCGCTGCTGGCCGTGCCGACGGCGGCCCGTTTCGGCGTGCTCATCGGGATTTTTCAATTTCCCTATGCCCGCCAGCAGGGATTGGGACAGGCCTTCGTCCAATATGCGCCCCGCCGCGCCCTGGTTAAAGCCTTCCTGTGTGCCTTGCTGCCGCTGGCAGTCGCCGGCTGGGGCTATTTCCTGCTGTTAGGTGCGGCGATGCTGATTTCGCTGGGATTGAATACGTATATCGCCCGGCGGCTGGGCGGCGTGACGGGCGATACGTACGGCGCCGTCATCGAATTAAGCGAAATGCTGCTGCTGGGTCTGGCCTTTCTTGCATCCGGAGCTGTTCAGACGGCGTGTATTTGGATATAATGGAAAGGGACGGCCTCAGGCTGTCGCCAAGGACATGAAACGGTAGGAGGAACATCATGATAAAGTTATATGTAGTGCGCCACGGCGAAACGGACGGCAATGTGCAGCAGTGGTATCAGGGTTCTACGGACGTGCCGCTCAACGCCCGCGGCATCGAGCAGGCGCAGTGCCTGAGCCGCTTTTTGAAGGACGTCCCCTTCAGCGGCATATACAGCAGCACGCTGCAGCGGGCCCGCCGAACGGCGGAAATCGTCGCCGAACCTCACGGCCTGCCCGTGTATTCCTACGACGAGCTGAAGGAAATTGATTTCGGCGTATGGGAAGGCCATACGTACAAGGAAATTACCCAGATGTGGCCCGGCGAAATCGAGGCCTTTTACGACTCCAACGGCACGCTGCGGGCGCGGGGCGGCGAATCGTTCTGTGAAGTAGAGCGGCGGATTACGGCCAAGACGAAGGAGCTGCTGAGCCGCCATAAGGACGGCGACACAGTGCTCATCGCGTCGCACGGCGCGTCTATCCGCTGCCTGATTTTCGGCCTGCTGGGCTTGGAAATGAGCCGCATCTGGTGTTTCCAGCAGTACAATACGGCCTTTAATATCATTGAATACCACGGCGACAAGAACGTCATGACTCTCATGAACTGCACGCAGCATCTGGAAGGCATGGCGGGCTATCAGGCCCAGTGGGCCAGCATGCCCAGCTTGTGAGCGGAAAGGACGGCATATGGCAAAATCAATGCGTCTTGATAAGCTCTTGGGCCACTGCGGCTGGGGAACGCGCCGCCAGCTGAAAGAGCTGTGCAAGGGCGGGCACGTCTTCGTCAACGGCCAGTGCTGCCGCGACAGCTCGGTGAAGGTCGATCCCGAAGAAGACCAGATTTCCGTAGCCGGAACGCCCGTCGTATACGAAGCGTTCTATTATCTGATGATGAACAAGCCTGCCGGCGTCTTGTCGGCTACGGAGGACCGCTGCAGCCGCACGGTTCTCGATTTGCTGCCTCAGCAATACCAGGGGGCCGGCTTATTTCCCGTCGGACGTCTGGACAAGGATACGACGGGGCTGCTGCTGTTGACGAACGACGGCGTGTGGGCTCATCGCATTACAGCGCCGAAAAAGCATATCAATAAGGTATATATCGCTGAAGTCGACGGCTCTATTCCTGACGATATAGACGACGTCTTTCAAGGCGGCATCGTGCTGGCCGACGGGCTGCAGTGCCTGCCGGCGCGGGCGAGAAAAATAGAGGAGCAGACCGTCGAGGTGACGGTTCAGGAAGGGAAATTCCATCAGGTAAAGCGCATGTGCGCCGCCGTCGGCCTCAGCGTCCGCGCGTTGCGCCGCCATACTATCGGCGGGCTGCGCCTCGACGAAACGCTGCGTCCCGGCGAATTTCGTCCCCTGAAGGAAGAGGAAAGAGAATTCCCCTTTATGAATAAATAACCTGTTCAAATGGCCTGTAATATGGTATCATAAAATGTAATCCAAATACGGTGGGGGATGATTGTGATGGAAGAACGGATTTCTCGCCTGCGGCAGTTTCTGCATGAACATACTGCCGACGGTATAATCATATTGCAGCCGGAAAACCTTCGGTACTTCAGCGGCTTTACGGGCGGCGAAGGCGCGCTGGTCGTCAGCTTGTCCGACGCCGTGCTGTGGACCGACTCCCGATACACGGAGCAGGCGGCGCTGCAGTCCGGCCAATGGTATGCCGTGAAAAATCACGAGGGAAAGCTGGCCGGTTCCATCTGCGATTCCCTGAACGGTATGGGCGTACAAGCCGTTCTGTATGAACGGGACTTCTTGACCCATTCGCTTTACGAAGCCATTTCATCGGGCTTGGAAGAATGCTGTTTCTCGGCTCAGGATTTATCACAGCTGCGGGCGGTAAAGGAGCCCTATGAGCTGACGGCGACGCGCCGGGCCAGCGAGATTGCCGATCAGGCCTTTGCCCAGCTGCTGCCCTATATCCGTCCCGGCGTGACGGAACGGGAATTGGCGGCGCGGCTGGAAAGCGCTATGCTTCTTCTCGGCTCGGAAGAACGATCCTTCGCGACCATCGTGGCTTCAGGCCGCCGGTCGGCTATGCCCCACGGCACGGCGAGCGGCAAGGTCGTTGAAGCCGGCGATTTCGTTACCTTTGACTTTGGAGCCGTATGGGAAGGCTATCATTCCGACATGACCCGCACCGTCGTCGTCGGCAAGGCATCGCCGGAGCAGAAGGCGTTTTATCAAACCGTATTGGAAGGCCAATTGTTGGGATTAGGCGCTGTCCGGGCGGGAGCGTCCTGCCGCGACATCGACGCGGCTGTCCGCCAGTATTTTTCCGAACGGGGCGCAGACCAATACTTCACCCATGCCTTGGGCCATGGGACGGGGCTGGAGATCCACGAACAGCCCGTGCTTTCGCCGCGTGCGGCCGGCACGCTGCAGGAGAATATGATAGTCACGGTTGAACCGGGACTGTACATAGAAGGCAAATACGGCGTCCGCATAGAGGATTCCGTTGCCGTTACAGCTGATGGCTGTGAAATACTAACTAAGACATCAAAAGAATTGATGGAGCTGTTATAGGAGGAGTAAACTATGATTACAAGTAATGATTTCAGACCAGGCGTAACGATTGAAATTGACGGCCAGGTATGGCAGGTCGTCGAATTCCAGCATGTAAAACCCGGTAAGGGCGCAGCCTTTGTCCGCGCTAAGATTAAAAACCTCGAAACGGGCGCCGTTATCGAACGTACATGGAACGCCGGCGAAAAAGTCCAGGACGGCCGCGTAGACCGCCGCCAGATGCAGTACCTCTATGAAAACGACGGCATGTACTGCTTCATGGACAACGAAACGTACGAACAGATCGAACTGAACAAGGACAACCTCGGCAATGCCGTAAACTTCCTGAAAGAAGACATGACGGTTACGGTTATGCAGTTTAAAGGCAAGGTAATCGGCATCGACTTGCCGGCAGCCGTCGAACTCAAGGTCGTTGAAACCGATCCGGGCGTCCGCGGCGATACGGCTACGGGCGGCAGCAAACCGGCTAAATTGGAAACAGGATATGTCGTTAAAGTGCCTCTCTTCATCAACGAAGGCGAAGTTCTCCAGATCGATACGAGAACGGGCGACTATATCGGCAGAGCATAAGCATACGGACACTGGAAAAGCGATGAGTTTCTCATCGCTTTTTGTGAATTTTATCAATGGTGGTCATCATGGAAACAACGGAAACGAATGCGTTAGGAAGCATACATATTTCACAGCGGGCGATTTCCGTACTGGCGTCCCAGACGGCGGCCGCCGTCGGCGGCGTGGCTTCACTGGGTGCGTCTATAGCGGAAACGGCGGCCCGGAAAATCGGGCGGACCAGCCTGGCCCAGGGCGTAGACGCGGTCATCGACGGCCGTGATGTCGAGCTGACGGTGCGCCTTGTCGTCCAGTATGGGCATCGGATTCCCGATATTGCCCTGGCGGTGCAGAAGAAGGTCAAGGACGCCGTAGAGGCCTCGGCCGGATGCAGCGTGACGGCCGTCCATGTCGTCGTTCAGGATATTGCGTTTTCCGACGGCGAGGGAGACGGGGCGGAAAGGAGCGGCAGTCATGACGGAGCATAGCGATAGTTTTGCCTATACGATCAGCGAAAGCGCGCTGGCTAAGATTGCGGCGACGGCGGCCTTGGGTACCAAAGGCGTGGCCGGAAAAAAAGGCCGCGGCATCGTCGTCAAATATCTGGACGGCATCGTCGCGGCAGACGTGCACATTCAGGCCTATTACGGCGTACAGCTGCGGACGCTGGCCCTGACAGTGCAGCAGAACGTCGCCAAGGCCCTTACGGTGATGGCCGATCCTAAACACTTAGAGGTCCACGTCACGATTGAAGACGTAGTCATGAGCCCCCATGAGGGCCAAAACAATACAGGAGGTTAGCGTGAGCAGACATAAAGCGCGCCAGCAGGCGCTGGAACTTTTGTTTTCCCGCGAATTCCACGGCGAAAACGACATACAATATAAAGAAAAAGAGATTTTTGAAGAAGACGGCGCGGCGCCTGACGATGCAGCCGATAGCGCGGCGGAACTTAGCGACGGCGGCGACGAAGGGGCCTATTGCGACTATCTCGTGCAGACGGTTACGGCTCACAAGGAAGAGCTGGACGGCGTCATTCAGTCTTTTGCCAAAGGCTGGAACGTCTCCCGCATGAATCATACCGATAAAAACATCATGCGGCTGGCCTTGTGCGAGCTCGTATACCCTAAGGAGGAAACGGCTCCGTCCATCGTGCTGAACGAGGCGATCTTGCTGGCCAAGGAATACAGCGGCGAAAAAGCGGCTAAATTCATCAACGGCATTTTGGGCGCCTATGTGAGGTCCCGGTCGTAATGGACGCGTTTTTGGGCATCGACACGAGCTGCTATACGACGTCGTTGTGCGTAGTCGACTCGCATTTCGACGTCGTTGCCGACGAACGGATTATTTTGACCGTGCCCCAGGGCGGGCGCGGCTTATCCCAGTCGAACATGGTATATCAGCATATGCGGAACCTGCCCGTGCTGTTCGAACGGCTTGCGCCGCAGCTGGAGTCCTGCGTGATTCGCGCTGTCGGCGTCACGGATAAGCCGCGGCGGCGTGAAGATTCATATATGCCGGCCTTTTTAGCTGGATTGGGCTACGGCCGTTCTCTGGCTGCCGTTCTCCGCGTCCCGCTGTATACCGTCAGCCATCAGGAAAACCACTTGCTGGCGGCGCTGCGCGCGACTGGCTCCATAGGGCAGGAGGCCTTTTACGGCCTTCATCTGTCCGGCGGCACGACGGATTTGCTCAAAGCCGTTCCCGATGCAATGGGACTCGATATCG
This sequence comes from Megasphaera sp. An286, assembly GCF_002163455.1. Taxonomy (NCBI): domain Bacteria; kingdom Bacillati; phylum Bacillota; class Negativicutes; order Veillonellales; family Veillonellaceae; genus Megasphaera; species Megasphaera sp. An286. Next base: position 128,960 of record NZ_NFIY01000001.1, read on the forward strand.
AACGGGTCGGCGGTACGAGCGACATCAGCGCCGGTCAGTTCATCGACCGCATCGGCGTCGCCCTGGGCCTGCCCTTCCCAGCTGGCGTTCATGTGGATAAAATGGCTCAGACTGCGGCAGTTCCGGCTAAGCCGTCGCACGTGTGGTGCCGGCAGGGAGAAATCAGTTTTTCCGGCCCGGAATCGCAGGGGCAGCGGCGCATTGCCAGGCGCAGCGGCACGGCTGCCGAAATATGCAGTTGGACGCTGGCTACGGTCTGGGACGGCCTGCGCCGCATGCTGGACGACAAGGAGGACATGCAGTCTCTCGTCGCCGTAGGCGGCGTCATGTCGAACGCCTATTTGCAGGGCGAATTGGCGGCTTACTGCCGCCGCCGTCATGTCAGGCTGCTGCTGGCTCCGGCCGGCTTTAGCGCGGACAACGGTTCCGGCGCGGCCTTTTGGGCTGCCTGGCAGGAAAGGAAGAGCAAATGAAGTATGCCTCAGTGACAGACGTCGTCCGGCGTATCAAGGACGATATACAAAAAGACTTTCGCCTCCAAAGCGTAGCGATGGAAGGGAATATCATCGGCCTGAAGCGGGCGTCCAACGGCCATTACTACATGAATCTCCACGACGACGCCTGCTCGATCAGGGCCATCTTATTCCGCAATCGTGCCGGGAGGATGATGGACGGCATCCGCGAAGGCGATCATGTCGTCGTCATCGGCTCGGTCAACGTATACGAAAAAGGCGGCGCGTTGTCGTTTATCATCGAGCGCCTCTTTTCGCAGGGCATAGGCTCGCTGCAGGCCGAATACGAACGGATAAAGAATGAACTGGAGCGGGACGGGTATTTCGACGCCGCCCACAAACAGGCGATTCCCCGCTTTCCCTGGACTGTAGGCGTGCTGACGTCGCGTACGGGCGCCGTGCTTCACGATATCCGCAAGATAGCCGCCGAACGCAATCCCTACGTGGATATCCGCCTGTTTCCCATTCCCGTGCAGGGCGCAGGAGCTGAAGAAAAAATTGCGGCCGCCGTGGCAAAAGCCGGAACGCGCAGGGATTTGGATGTCCTCATTCTGGCGCGCGGCGGCGGTTCCATGGAAGATCTGTGGTGCTTCAACAGTCCCGCCGTCGTCAAGGCTATTTACGGCTCGGCGGTGCCGGTCATTACGGCTATTGGCCATGAGACAGATACGACGCTGGCTGATTACGCGGCGGACCTCCGGGCGGCGACGCCGACTCATGCGGCCGAACTGGCCTTTCCCGACGTAGAGGAAATCGAGCTGGACTTGGCGGCTATGAGCCGTCAGGCCTGGGACATGCTGATGGACGCGATTGAAGGACGGCGCCGCAATACGGCCAACCTGGCCGCCCGCATGCAGCCGAGGCGGTACGGCGCCTTTTTGACGGAAAAACGAGACCGCATCCGCCAGATAGTACAGACGGGGAGCCGCCGTCTTGACGTGATTTTAGCTGAAAAAGGCGGGCGCATGGCCGGTCTGCAGGCTGCGCTGCAGGCCCTGAACCCGGCGGCTCTCGTGCGCCGCGGATACGGGCAGCTGGAGCAGAAGGGACGCATCGTCGCGGATATCCGCCGGCTGGACAAAGACTGTCCGCTGCGGATACAGCTGGTAGACGGCGCAATTACGACGGAAATCAAAGAGGTAGACATATATGGCAAGAACGACGGATAAACTAAAGAATTTTGAAGCGAACTATGAAAAGCTGGAAGAAGTGGTCAAGGCCCTGGATTCGCCGGACTTGACGCTCAAGGAATCGCTGGACTTATATGAAAAGGCCATCAAACTTTCCGAAGCTTGCGAAAGCGCGCTGGAATATGCCAAACAGCGGGCCCAGGCTCTGGCAGAGATTCACGAACGGGCCGAAGAGGACGATTCGTCAGACCAAACCTTGGAAGAAGGGACGTTAGGCTTATGAATTTTGCAGACTATATGAAGGAACAGAAGGGCCGCATAGACAGCCGGCTGGAAACGCTGCTCCAGACGGACGTGCCGCAGTTTGCCCAGCTGTATAAGGCGATGAATTACAGCCTGCTGGCCGGCGGAAAGCGCATCCGGCCGATATTGCTTCTGGCTACGCTGGAAGCCTTGGGCAAGGATTCGGAACCGTATATAGATCTGGCCTGCGCTTTGGAATGCGTTCATTCCTATTCGCTCATCCACGACGACTTGCCGGCCATGGACGACGACGACCTGCGGCGTGGCAAGCCGACGAATCACGTCGTGTTCGGCGAAGGCACGGCGATTTTAGCCGGCGACGGCCTGCTTACCTATGCCTTCGAGCTCATGGCGGCGCAGACCCATATCGACGCGGCTAAATTGGCGCGGTGCATCGCCATCTTTGCCCATGCGGCCGGACCGGCCGGCATGGTAGGCGGCCAGGCCTTTGATCTGGCGTCGGAAGGCAATACGTCCATCGGCCGCGAAGGCTTAGAGCTTCTCCACTATTCTAAAACCGGCATCATTTTTAAAGCGGCGATTGAATTGGCAGCTGTACTGGGCGATGCCGGCGAAGCGCAGAAAAAAGCTCTGGATACATACGCCTTTTACATGGGCCTGACCTTCCAGATTACCGACGACATTCTCGATGTCGTTGGCGACGAAGCTTCGCTGGGGAAACCTGTCGGCAGCGATGCAAAAAACGACAAGGCTACGTATGTTACGATTTTTTCATTAGACGAAGCGCGGCGCATGGCAGAGGAAGCGGCGGAAAAAGCGACGGCCGCCGTAGAACCGCTGGGGCCGAAGGCCTGGTTCCTGCGGGACCTCGTGTCGTATATGCTCGTCCGTACGAAGTAAGGAGAGGAAAGTATGCAGCAAAAAGAACGGCTCGACGTGCTGCTCGTCGAACGAGGGCTGGCGGAAAGCCGGGAAAAGGCGAAGGCGGCTATTATGGCAGGCCTCGTATTCGTTAAAAATCAGCGCGTCGACAAGGCGGGAACGAAGATTTCCGTCGACGCCGAAATAGCGGTGAAGGGCAATCCTATTCCCTACGTCGGCAGAGGCGGATTGAAGCTGGAAAAAGCGATGGAAACCTTTCCTATCGACCTGACGGGCGTGACGATGATGGATATCGGCGCGTCGACTGGCGGGTTTACGGACTGCGCCCTGCAGAACGGGGCGGCCAAGGTATTCGCCGTCGACGTGGGGTACGGCCAGCTGGCCTGGAAACTGCGCACGGACGAACGGGTCGTCAATATGGAGCGGACCAATATACGCAACGTCACGGTAGAAGACATCGGCGAGCCCGTTGATTTTATTTCCATCGACGTGTCGTTTATTTCCCTGCTCAAGATCATGTCGGCCGTCGCGCCGCTGCTGGCTGACGGAGGCTCTATGGTCACGCTGATCAAGCCCCAATTTGAAGCGGGGCGCGAGCATGTCGGCAAGGGCGGCATCGTCCGGGACAGCGGCGTGCACCGCGACGTCATCCGCCGCGTGACCGACGGCATTGCAGCCTGCGGCATATCGCCCCTGGCCCTGACCTTTTCGCCAATCAAAGGGGCCGACGGCAATATCGAGTATTTGCTGTACAGCAAAAAAGAAGGGGCCGTCCGCAATGAAATAAGCGACGACATGATCGAAGACATCGTAACCCGTTCTCATGAAATGTAGGTGATAGCGTATGCGCATTGGCATATTTCCCAATCTGGTAAAACGAGAGAGCGCCGATATCGTCCGGCAGATCATAGCGATTTGCGAGGACCAGGGCGTCGAATACTACTTGCCGGCCTATGTCGGCGAAAGCCGGCAGGCGCTGTACCGCCATATCGGCGCGTCTCATTTGCGGCCGCAGAAAAAAATATACGAATCCATCGACGTGGCTATGGTGCTCGGCGGCGACGGCACGATTCTGAAAATGTCGAAGCAGTTTGCCGAGGCCGGCGTGCCGATTTGCGGCGTCAACCTGGGCTCCCTGGGCTTTTTGTACGAAGTGGAGACAAGTACCTTGGAGCAGCGGATTGCAGACCTCATCGCCGGCCGGTATTTCATGGAGGAGCGCATGATGCTTCAGGCTGATTTGTGCTACGAAGACGGCACATGTCAGCATCTGCCGCCGGCGCTGAACGATATTGTCATCGGCCACGGCAACGTAGGCAAGCTGATCCGCGTCGACATGAGCATTAACGGGCAGTTTATCCAGCAGTTTCCCGGCGACGGCCTCGTCGTGTCGACGGCGACGGGCAGCACGGGCTATACCTTTTCCAGCGGCGGCCCCATCGTCTCCCCCCAGGTCAAGTGCATCATGGTGACGCCCATCTGCCCGCACCTGCTGCTGAAAGTGCCGCTGGTGCTAAGCGACAGGGACGAGCTCAGCTTTACCGTCGACAACAGCCGCAACAGCGTCCGCATTTCCGTCGACGGCATGATGGACCAGGAGCTGCTGCGCTCCGCTGTGCTTCACGTCAAAAAATCCGATGACGTGCTGAACATCGTGCGGTTTAACCAAAGCTATTTTTACGGCAATTTGTTTAAAAAGATGATGGGAAATGAGTAAATGAAAGTATATCCGTTTAAAAATGTCGTAGCTATGTCCCACATGCTGCTGCAGCCCTACGTGTCGGAGGCGCAGGTCCTCGTCGATATGACCTGCGGCAACGGGCACGACACGGCTTTTTTGGCCTCTTTGATGAAGGACGACGCCGTCTTGTATGCCTTTGATATCCAGGACTGCGCTGTCGCCAGGACGAAAGAGCGGCTGGACAGCCTGGGCTTGTCCCATAAGACCGTCGTATATCGTCAGGGGTCTCACGACGACTTGGTCGGGCACATTGCCGAGCCCATTGATATCGCCGTGTTTAACCTGGGATATTTGCCTTCGGGGGACCATGGGATTCATACGAAAAGTGAACCGACGATAAAAGCTATAAAAATATGCTTGCATAAAATTGCGATAAATGGGATAATTATGATAGCGGCCTATCCCGGCACCGAGGCCGGGGCTCAGGAGGAAAAGGCTCTTCGCCGTTTTCTCCAATCCGTGCCGCAGCGGGAATTTGACGTGTCCCTGTGGCAGCCAATCAACCAAATACATTGTCCGCCTGTTTTATATATTGTACAGAAAAGAGGGTAAGCTAACATGAAACGATTTCGCTATACGAAGATAAAGGAAATAGTGCAGTCCCGTCCGATTGAAACGCAGGAAGAGCTGGCAAAAGCCCTGCAGGAAGAAGGGATTGAGGTCACGCAGGCGACGGTGTCGCGCGATATTAAAGAACTCATGCTCATCAAGGTTCCGACCAGTGACGGCCATTATCGGTACGCCCTGTCGCCGGAACAGAACATGCTCATGTCCAAAAACCGCATGGCCCGCCTGTTCCAGGATTCTATCGTCCGCGTCGACTCGGCCTTTAACCAAATCGTCGTGCATACGCTGCCGGGCTCGGCCAGCATGGTAGCTTCGGCTATCGACCACGCGAAATGGGAAAGCATTATCGGGACCTTAGCCGGCGACGATACGATTCTCATTATTACGAACAACGCGGAAACGGTGCCGCAGCTGGTAAAATTAATCGTGTCGTTGATGAAAGAATGAGGCGCTTATGCTGCAATCGCTGCACATACATAATTTTGCGTTAATAGAAGATCTGCAGCTTTCTTTCGGCGAAGGCATTACGATTTTTACCGGTGAAACCGGCGCCGGCAAGTCTATTCTTCTCGATGCAATCGGCATGTTGGCGGGAAAACGCGCTTCAGCATCGTTCGTGCGGCAGGGCACGGACGCCTTTCGTGTTGAAGGCGCGTTCTTTTTTTCTGTTATAGGCGAACATTTGGCCCGTTTGCTGGAAGAAAACCACATCGAATGCGACGACGGGCAGCTTGTCATCTGCCGGCAGTTTTACCGCAGCGGCAGGGGCACAACGCTGGTGAACGGCACGCTGGTGCCGACTGCCGTCGTCAAGCGCATTGGCGAATACCTTCTCGACATACACGGCCAGTTCGACAACCGCCTCATCTTTGACCCGGCCTACCACGTCGGCATACTGGATTCGCTGACGCCGGAGCTGCAGCAGGAGCGGCGGCGGTATGACGAAATGTACGGCGCGTGGTGTTCCCTGTGCCAGCAGGCGCGCAAGCTGCAGCACGACGAAGGCGAAAAGGCGCGCATGACCAGTATCCTCGATTTCCAAATCAAGGAAATCGAGAGCGCCCAGCTGCAAATCGGCGAAGACGACGAGCTGGAAAAGAAGGTGCGCGCCGCCTCTCATGCCGAGCATATTAAAGACAATCTAAAGGAAGCCGTATTTTGCCTGGAAGGGGGCGAACGGCAGAAGGGCATCGTCGAACAGCTGGAGACGATACATCGCTGCCTGGAAAAGGCCTCCGCCTACGATGCGGCCTTTGCCGACTTAGCGTCTAAGGTGGAAACGCTGTCCTACGAGGTGGAAGACGTGCACGACGGCCTGATGCGGTATGCCGATTCCTTTGAGTTTGACGAACGGGCTCTTGACGCCATGCAGTCCCGCCTGGCGGCGATCGACAAGCTCAAGCGGAAATACGGCCTTACGATTGAAGAAATACTGGCCTTTTTGGCCAAAGCCAAGGGCGAGTACGAACGGCTCGACCAATCGGAAAGCTTGCTGGCAGAGCTTCAAGCCGACATCAAGCGGCAGGAACAGGGCCTGCGCCGCCAGGCCGAACGGCTGCTTTCGCTGCGGCGGGAAGCGGACGCCTCGTTCCGTCAGGCCATGGAGGAGACCCTGCATCAATTAGGCATGCCGAACAGCCGCATCGCCTTTCACATCGAGCCTATGGAAAAAATCCTTCCTTACGGGGCGGCTTCCATCGAATTGTATTTCTCCGCCAATGCGGGCGAAGCCATGCAGCCTCTGGCGAAAATCGCCTCAGGCGGCGAAATTTCCCGTATTGCCCTGGCGCTGAAATCGAGCGCAGCCTCGGCCGGCGGGCAGACGATGATCTTCGACGAAATCGACGTCGGCATCAGCGGGCAGACGGGCTTGAAGGTAGCCGAGCACATCCGGCGGCTGGGACGGGACAATCAGGTCTTGTGCATCACCCACCTGCCCCAGACGGCGGCCATCGCCGATCACCATTACTTCATCTATAAGAGGGAAGCCGATGGCCGGACCGTTTCGCAAGTTCGCCCGTTGTCGGCAGAAGACCACGTCTTGGAAATCGCCCGCATGTTTGCCGGCGACGACGCGACGGAGGCCAGCATCGAGGCGGCCAAGCAAATCGTGCGTCAAGTGCGGGACGACAAGATTTAAAGTGATTCTATTGACGAATTTGCATAATAGGTATATATTAATGGTAATCTTTAATTAAGTAAAATTAGGATGGTGAACAAACATGATTCGCGTATTGGTAAACGGCGCGGACGGCCGCATGGGAAGCCAGGTCGTCAAAGCCGTATATGAAGATAAGGATTTAGAATTTGTCGGCGGCGTCAGCGTGACGAATATCGGCAAAGACGCCGGCGAACTGGCCGGCGTCGGCGCGCTGGGAATCGCTATCCGCGAAGGCTTAGGCCAGGCTCTGGATGACATCAAGCCCGACGTCGTCGTAGATTTTACGACACCTAAGGTTATCTTTGAAAACGCCAAGACCTGCATTGAACACGGCGTCAACATGGTCGTCGGCACGACGGGCCTGACGGCGGAACAGCGCGGCGAATTGGCCGCCTTGGCAGAACAGCGCAAGACGAGCATTTTCATTGCGCCGAACTTTTCTATCGGCGCCGTTTTGATGATGAAGCTGTCGGAAGAAGTGGCTCCTTATTTGCCGGATGTAGAAATCATCGAACTTCACCATAATAATAAGCTGGACGCTCCGTCTGGCACGGCCATCATGACGGCTAATAAAATCGACGCGGCCCGCAAGGCTGCCAATGCCCAGCAGGCTCCGGATAAGACGCATGAAAGCCTGGACGGCGCCCGCGGCGCGAAAGTGGACGACATTCCCATTCACAGCGTCCGCCTTCCCGGTTACGTAGCCCATCAGCAGGTACTGTTCGGCGGCTACGGCGAGCTGCTGACGCTCCGTCACGATTCTATCGACCGCAAATCGTTCATGCCCGGAGTCATTTTGGCTGTGAAGAAAGTAAGCTCTCGACCGGGCCTGACCTTTGGCTTGGAAAATTATTTATAAGACGTAAGATGTTGGAGGGGTTTTTAGTATGGCAAAAGAACCGGTAGTAGCGATTTTAGGCGCCACAGGTGCAGTTGGACAAGAATTTATCCGCCTGATTGAAGAACGAAAATTTCCGTACAGCAAGCTGAAGCTGCTGGCGTCGGCCCGTTCGGCAGGCAAGACGATGACCGTCAACGGTCAGGAATATACGATAGAAGAAGCGAAGCCCGAATCTTTCGACGGCGTAGATATCGGCTTGTTTGCCGGCGGTTCTATCAGCAAGACCCTGGGGCCTGAAGCTGCTAAACGGGGCTGCATCGTCATCGATAATTCCAGCACGTTCCGCATGGACCCGGACGTGCCCCTCGTCGTTCCCGAAGTCAATCCGGAAGACATCGCCTGGCATAAGGGCATCATCGCCAATCCGAACTGCTCGACGATCATCATGCTTATGGCCTTGAAGCCGATTCACGACTTGTCGCCGATTAAAAAAATTATCGTCAGCACCTATCAGGCCGTGTCCGGCGCCGGCAAAGAAGGTATCGACGAGCTGCAGGAAGAAACGCAGGCCTATCTCAAGGGCGAAGACATGAACCCGCAGATCCTGCCGAGCAAGAGCCTGCCGAAGCACTATCCCATCGCCTTTAACTTGATTCCGCAGATTGATAAATTCATGGAAAACGATTATACGAAGGAAGAAATGAAGATGGTCAACGAAACCCATAAGATGCTTCACGACGATACTATCGCCATTACGGCGACGACCGTCCGCGTTCCAGTCTTCCGCAGCCATGCCGAATCCATTTACGTAGAAACGCAGGATGAATTGACTGTCGACGCGATCCGCAAGGCCATCGACGCCTTCCCGGGCGCGCAGGTAGAGGATAACCCGGCCGAAATGGAATATCCCATGCCCATGTATACGTCGGAACAATACGACTGCTACGTAGGCCGCATCCGCAAGGACCTGTACAATCCCAAAGCCGTCAACTTGTGGGTATCGGGCGACCAAATCCGCAAGGGCGCCGCACTGAACGCCCTGCAGATCGCCGAATATATGCTGGCTCATGATATGGTAAAGTAGAGAGGAGCGAATTGGTATGTTAACATTTGGCAACGTTATCACGGCTATGATTACGCCGTTTCATGAAGACGGGTCCGTCAATTACGAAGGCGCCGTCAAATTAGCGCAGTATTACTGCGAAAACGGCTCCGACGGCATTCTCGTAGCCGGTACGACCGGCGAAGGCGCTACGATGACGGAAGAGGAAAAATTAAAGCTCTTTACGGACATCTCCGCCGCCGTAGGCGATAAAGTGATGGTCATGGCCAACGTAGGCACGAACAATACGGCGCAGACGATCGAATTCATGAAAAAAGCGGAAAAGACGGGAGTAGACTGCTTCCTGGCCATCGTTCCTTACTACAACAAGCCGAATCAGGACGGCTGTTACGCCCACTTTGCAGCCCTTGCTAAGGCGACGGATATGCCGATTCTGATTTACAACGTGCCGGGCCGTACAGGCGGCAAGATTGAAGCGGCTACGGTCGTCAAGCTGGCCCATGATTTCAAGAATATCGTCGGCATCAAGGAAGCCAGCGGTGATTTGAACGCTGCCACGATGATTGCCCGCGACACGGACGACGACTTCTACGTATACAGCGGCGAAGATAACCTGACCCTGCCGATTTTGTCCGTCGGCGGCTGCGGCGTTATCAGCGTTGCGTCCCATATCATCGGCAAGGAGATGAACGAAATGGTCCAGGCCTATAAAGACGGCGACATCAAAAAGGCTATGGAACTGCATCAGAAATACTTGCCGGTTATGACGGGCATCTTCTGCACCGTAAACCCGACGCCGATCAAGGCCTGCTGCAACATGCTCGGCCTGCCGGCCGGCGCGTTCCGCCTGCCTATGGTAGACGCCAGCCCGAAGGTAAAAGAATTCCTGACGCAGATGATGAAAGACGCCGGCGTCATGTAACTGTACATCAACACGACGAAGCAAGTGGGGAGAGAGCGGCGCTCTTTCCCCATTTTATATGAAAAAACGTATTGACAAATAAAGAAAAATTTACTATACTATATGAGTCGTTAAGATATGACTCGGTAGCTCAGCTGGATAGAGTGACTGACTACGAATCAGTAGGTCTAGGGTTCGAATCCCTACCGGGTCACCAAGTAAAAACAGCCCATGCATTTTGCATGGGCTGTTTTTTTGTACGCAGTATAAATGATGCGCATATAGCTATGAAGGATTGTATGGACTGCGCAGTAATTTTTATCCCCATAGGGGGCTTAAAAGGCCATATATATTTTTGTATAATAAAATTGCTTTACATTGCGAAATATAGAAAGGCTAAGAAGATGGAAAACATTAAACGTGAAATGATAGCGTACTGGTCGCAGCGGGTCGACGAGTTTTCGGCGCAGCGGTGCCGGGAGTTTCAAAGCCCGAAGCGGCAGTTGTGGATAGAGGAATTTCAGCGGTATTTTTCGATGGACGCGCCGCTGCGTATTTTAGACGTCGGCACGGGAACGGGATTTTTTGCCAATATCCTGGCCCTGGAGGGGCACGACGTCGTCGGCATCGATTTGACGGAGCACATGATTGTCGAAGCGAAGCGGAAAGCGGAGCTATACCATGTGCCGTCGGCGTTTTACGTCATGGATGCGGAACGGCCCGAGTTTCCCGACGCTTCTTTCGACGTCGTCATATCGCGCAATCTGACCTGGGCTCTTCCCAATTTAGGCAAGGCCTATAAGGCGTGGCGGCGCGTGCTGAAGGATGGCGGCCTGCTGCTGAATTTTGATGCCGATTATTGTCATGAAAAGGCGGATATGCCGCTGCCGGCTGCCCATGCGCACCAACAGATTGCGCCGTCGCTGCTGGCTGAATACGAACGGATGAAGACGGTACTTCGCCGGCCGGAGCTGCGCCCGCAGCGGGATTGCGAGCTATTGGCCGAGGCGGGATTCCGCGATGTCCGCATGGATCTGTCTGTTTGGAAGCGCATATATCGTGACGTAGACGAGTTTTATAATCCTACGCCTATATTCTGTATTGCGGCGTATGCTTGACGAGGGATGACTATGGCGGCTTATGAAAGCTATGAACAAGAGAATATGGCCTATTGGACGAACCGCGCGCCGGGATATTCGGCGGTCCATCAAAGCGAGCTGGGTTCAAGCCAGCGGGACGTCTGGAGACGGACGCTGCTGCGGCACATAGAGGCGGTTTTCAGTAAGGAGAACGCCTCTTCCATCCGCGTGCTGGACGTCGGCACGGGGCCGGGATTTTTCGCCATTTTACTGGCTGAACGGGGTTATGAGGTGACGGCCGTCGATTATACGGCGTCTATGCTGGAAGAAGCGAAAGGCAATGCCGGACGGCTCGGCCGGTCCATACGGTTTTGCCGTATGAACGCGGAGCAGCTGGCCTTTGCCGACGGGTATTTCGACGTCGTCGTCACGCGGAACCTGACCTGGAATCTTCCGCACCCTGACAAGGCTTACGGCGAGTGGCGGCGCGTCCTGAAGCCGGGCGGCCTGCTGCTGAACTTCGATGCCAACTGGTATCGGTATTTATACGATGAGGAAGCGCGGCAAGGATATCTGGAAGACAGAGAGCGCATCCGCCGGAGCGGCGTCGCCGACGAGACCGACGGGACGGATATACCGGCTATGGAAGCGATTGCCGGCAAAGCGCCTCTGTCGGGGCGCGTGCGCCCGCAGTGGGATTTAGACCTCCTGCGGCGCTTAGGGATGGACGCCGTCGCCGACGAGGAAATATGGAAGACAGTGTGGACGCGGGAAGAACGCATCAATAACGGCTCGACGCCTATGTTTATGATAAAGGCTGTGAAGCGGTTATGACGATGTATGTGATAAAACGGCTTCTGCAGCTGATTCCGATTTTGTTGGGAATTACCTTTCTGTCTTTTGCTATGATGCATATTGCCGGCAGCGATGCAGTCGTTCAAAAATATGACCGGGCCGGCATCGCTGTCGCCGCCGAGGTCGTCGCGGCCGAACGGGCGCAGTTGGGCTTGGACCGGCCGTTTCTGGCGCAATATCTCGTCTGGCTGGGAAATCTGCTGCATGGCAATATGGGCGTCAGCTTCATGACGGGGCGCGACGTTTTTGCTACCTTCATGGATAAGCTGCCGGCGACGCTGCTTCTTACGGCGTCGTCCGTCCTGCTGACGGTCGCCGTTTCGGTTCCGCTGGGCATTGCGGCAGCAGTCCGGCGCAACTCGCCTGCAGATTACGTCATCCGCTTTTTCAGTTTTTGCGGCAACAGCATGCCTAATTTTTTTCTGGCCTTGGTGCTGCTGTATCTGTTTGCCGTCCAGATTCCCCTGTTCCCAGTCCTTTCCTCGGGGGAAGGCTTGGAGCATCTGGCGCTGCCGACGGCGACACTGGCTATTGCGATGTCCGCCAAGTATTTGCGGCAAGTGCGGGCGGCTGTGCTGGAAGAAATGGGCAAGGACTATGTGCTGGGTACGAAATCGAGAGGCATTCCCTTTTCCTGGACGCTGCGGCGCAGTATCCTGCGGGCTTCCTTCGGCACAATCCTGACGCTGCTGGCTCTTTCCATCGGCAGCCTGCTGGGCGGGACGGCCATTGTAGAATCTATTTTCATGTGGGACGGCGTGGGAAAGCTAGCCGTCGACGCGATTCACGGCCGGGATTATCCTATGATTCAGGCCTATGTCGTATGGATGGCCTTCATATACGTCGTCGTCAACTTGCTGACTGATATCGTCTATCGGATAGCGGACCCGCAGATTGGCTGGAAAGAGGGGCGGCGCTGATGTTACCGGAAGCTCTTAGTTCTTGTAAGGCGCTGAAGCGGCGCCTTATCTTGTTTTCTCTCTGCGCCGCCGCATTGCTGTGCGTCGCGGCCTTCGGCGCGTATCTGTGCCCTTACGACCCGTATGCCCAGCAGTATGACGCGGCTCTTCAGGCTCCGGGCTGGGAGCACTGGCTGGGAACGGACCGCTACGGCCGCGACATGCTGTCCCGGATTCTCGCCGGCGCGCAGCTCAGCATTTTTTCGGCCTTAGCCCTCGTCGCTGCGATAGCTTGCATCGGCACGGGCGTTGGACTGCTGTGCGGATATTACGGCGGAAAGGCGGACGCTTTGTTCATGCGCCTGGCCGACGTTTGCCTGGCCTTTCCCAGCTTGATTTTTGCCATGGCTATAGCAGCCGTGTTACACGGCGGGATTCACAATGCCGTCGTCGCCTTAGGAGCCGTCAGTTGGCCTAAGTACGCCCGCTTGGTCCGAAGCCGGACCTTGGCATTGAAAGAGCAGAAGTTCATTTTAGCGGCTCAGATGGCCGGTTCTCTGCCGCGGCAGATCCTGATCCGCCATATATTGCCGAACTGCCTGGGAACGATCGTCGTGACGGCGGCTTTGGACATCGGTACGATGATGATGGAGCTGGCGGCCCTGTCCTTTTTGGGATTAGGCGCCAAGCCGCCGGCCGCTGAATGGGGCAGCATGATGAGCACGGGACGAAGCATGCTGCAGACCTATCCCTGGGTCGTCCTGTCTCCCGGAGCGGCTATTTTTCTTTCCGTAGCTATATTGAATCTATGGGGCGATGCGCTGCGCGATTATATAGACCCGAAAGAGCGGGGACGGTAATGGGGAGGTTTGCGAGGATGAATAAAAAACGGTTTATAGCGTGGATTGCGGTGGCGCTCCTGCTGCTGACGGCGGCCGGCTGCGGTGGTACGGAAGAGGTGAACCGTTCCGCCGGCGGAAAAACCTTTGTCATGGGCGATACGACCTTTAACCCTGAAAACAACGAGCCCGACATCAATCCGCACAACGACAACAGCGGCTGGGCCTGTATCCGCTACGGCGTAGGGGAGACGCTGTTCCGATACTCCGATACGATGGAAATTGAGCCGTGGCTGGCGGAAAGCTATGAGCCTGTCGACGAGGTGACGTGGCGGATTGTCCTGCGCAGGAATGTGAACTTTACCAGCGGACGGCCTGTAGACGCCCAGGCCGTCAAGGAATGTCTGGAGCATTTGATCGCCGTCCATAAGCGGGCGGCCGGCGATTTGCATATCGCTTCGATGGAAGCGGACGGACAGGTGCTGACGATTCGGACGACGGTTCCCGTGCCGGCCCTGCCCAATTATCTGTCCGACCCATACGGTTGCATCATCGACATGCAGGCCGGCATTACCCGCGACGGCATGGTGACGGCGACGGGGCCGTATAAGGCCGTGTCCCTCGTGTCCGGAGACCGCGTCGACCTCGTAAAAAATGACGCCTATTGGAACGGCGAGCCCAAGCTGGATTCGATTACGATACGGACTATTTCCGACGGCGATACGCTGACTATGGCCCTGCAGTCCGGTGAAATCGACGCGGCCTACGGCATGCCCTATGCCAGCTATCCCCTGTTTCAAAACGACGAGTACACGATCAGCAGCGCGGCTACAAGCCGCACCTTCTTTGTCTGGATGAATTTCGACAGTCCTCTGATGCAGGATGAAGCCGTCCGCAAAGCGATTTCCATGGCCATTGACAAGCAGGGCTTTGTCGACGCCTTGCTCCATGGAAACGGCTACCCTGCCGCCGGTCCCTTTCCCGATACGTTTGCCTTCGGCGGCGATGCGGCGAAGGCCGAGCCCTATGACTTAGAAGGGGCCCGGCGCGTATTGGACGACGCCGGCTGGAAGGATGAAGACGGCGACGGCGTTCGGGAAAAGGACGGGCGCAGGCTGGCCCTCCGCTGGCTTACCTATCCGAGCCGTCAGGAACTGCCGTTGCTGGCCGAATCGGCTCAGGCGACGCTGAAGCAGATTGGCGTCGCTGTGGATATACAGTGTACGGCTGACCACAACCGCGTGAAAAAGGACCGCTCCGCCTGGGACGTCTATGCCAGCGCGATGGTGACGGCTCCGTCGGGAGACCCGCAGTATTTCTTCACCTACTGCTGCCTCGACGGGTCGGACAGCAATACGGGCCGGTATCACAGCGATGCCCTGGAAGAATTAGCCCGGAAGATGGAAGGGACCTTTGACCCCGATGAACGGGGCGCGCTGGCCGTGCAGATGGCGCAGACTATCCTGGACGACCACGCCTATGTATTTTGCTCCCATTTGAAGATGAGCATGATCGCCAGGAAGGGCGTCGTCGGCCTTGCGGCTCATCCCTGCGATTTTTATGAAATTACGGCGGATTTAGATAAGACGTGAGGATAATGGACATGAAAGAGGCGGTCATCGCCTATGACAACGTAGACATCTGCTATGACGGGCGGACAGTCGTGCGGCAGGCGACGTTTTCGCTGCAGCCGGGAGAGATATTGGGGATTGTCGGCGAGTCCGGAAGCGGCAAGAGCACCCTCCTGCAAAGCGCTATGAATCTCTTAGGCCCGGGAGGCGCCGTGACGCAGGGACATATTTGGTTTCAAGGACAGGATATACTGGCGTTATCGGACGAAGGGATGCGGCGTCTTTGCGGTGCACAGATGGCCATGGTCTTTCAGGATGCCGCGGCGTCGCTGTGTCCGGTGCGGACCATAGGCAGTCAAATCTGCGAGGCTGCGGCGGCCCATTTGGATATGGGGAAGGAAGAGGTCCGGCGGCAGACTTTGGAGCTTTTCGCGCGCTTGGGATTTTCAGACGGCCGGCGCGTATGGGAAAGCTATCCTTTTGAGCTGTCAGGAGGCATGAATCAGCGCGCGGCCTTAGTCTTGGTCATGCTGCTGAAGCCGGCCCTGCTGCTGGCCGACGAGCCGACGAGCGCTCTCGACGTCTGCGCGCAGAAGCAGGTACTGGATGAGCTGCTGTATCTGCGGGACCAGTACGGTACGGCGATTATGCTGGTCACGCACGACATGGGCGTCGTGTCCCGTGTAGCCGATTACGTACTGGTCGTAAAGGAAGGTCAGATGATAGAATACGGACCGGCGAAAGACGTGCTGGCCTCGCCGGCCCAGGCGTATACGAAGGAGCTGCTGGCTGCCGTGCCGAAGCTGCGGAGGGACAGACGATGACTGTTTTGGAACTGCAAGAAGTGACGAAAGTATTTCCAGGAAGAAAGGGCGCTCAGGTCAGGGCGCTGGATAGGGTTAGTTTTTGCATAGAAGAAGGCGAAAGCGTCGGCCTGATCGGCCCGTCCGGGTCGGGAAAGAGCACCGTCGCCAATGCGGTATGCCGCTTTATCGACGTGACGTCAGGACGTATTTTGCTGAGAGGCTGCGATATTACAGAGGCCAGGGGAAAGGCCCTGCGGCAGGCGTATAAAGAGGTGCAAATGGTATTTCAGTCGCCTCGGTCGTCCTTTGACCCGCGGCGGACACTGGGAGACGGCGTCGGAGAATGTCTTAAGAACGGCGGCATCGGCAAAGACGAACGGCGGGAACGGGTGAGAGCGCTGCTGGAACGATGCGGATTGCCTGCTGCCGCCGCCGATTGGTATCCTCATGAGGTCAGCGGCGGCCAATGCCAGCGGGCGGCCATCGCCCGCGCCTTGGCGGCACAGCCGCGGCTGCTTGTTTGCGACGAAGCGACGAGCGCCTTGGACGTCATGGCCCAACGGCAGATTCTCAAACTGCTGCTGGGGCTAAAGGCCGAGGGGCGTCTCCAGCTCCTGTTTATTACGCACAATTTGGCTGTAGCGCAGCAGTGCTGCGACCGGCTTGTCGTCATGGACAAGGGCCGGATTGTAGAAGAAGGAAGGACGGACGACGTCGTTTGCCGTCCCCAAAGCGAATACACGAGGCGCCTTATCGAGGCCGTCCTATACTGACGAAAAAGGGCTCCTCCATAGCCTGCATGGGACTAGGGAGGAGCCTTTTTCGTATGATTGTATTTATTTTTTCAAATTAGGCGTGCAGTCGACGATGATACTGTCATATTCTTCGCCGTTCTTATTTTTCATGACCGTATAGGTTCCCTTCGTGTCGGGAATCGCTTTTTCCAGCATATGGCTGTGCCATTTTTCTACAGTCATGGTCATGCCGCCCGTTTGCTGGCTGTTTTCAGACTGCTTCTTGCCGTCGCGGGGAAGAAGCGTATCCGTTGCCGGTTCTTTGCCGTCTTTAGCCGGCAAGGTAATCGTAACGGCCCGGTCCTTTTCAAACACGACTTCGTAGAGGCCGCCCTTGTATACTTTCAGCGTGTCGCCTTGCGCATAGGGATGGCCGAATTCGGCTTCCCAATCCTGGGCCGTATCGCCGAGGCCGGCAACTTCGCCGATCGTGGCCTTTTCAGCTTTTCCCTTGTCGACTTGCTGTTCCTGCGTGGTCTTGGCCTTATTGGCGTCCTGCGTGTCTGTCTGGGAGCAGCCGGCGCTGACGAACAGCGTCAGAATGGCCAGGACGACGGCTAATTGTTTTTTCATATTCAGTACCTCCTTGCTGTATATTACCGCCGGCGGCGGTTGTCCCCGCCCTTATGAAGCGTTTTGTGGCGCTTGCTTTTCGTAGGCTGGTACGTGCTGGCCGGCAGCTTGTCCTTGTATACCTTTTTCTTTTTGGGAGGCCGCGCGCTGGCCTTGACTTTGATTTTGCCGCTCGTCGTATATTTGGTAATCGTAGCGTGAATGCTGTGTTCGATGCGGCGGACCCAGTCTTCGTCGGCGCCGGTGGCGAACATGACGGACAATCCTTCGTTGCCGGCCCGGCCTGTCCGGCCGATGCGGTGGATATAATAATCTACGTCACGGGGGACGTCGTAATTGAATACGTGCGTAATGCCTTCGATGTCGATGCCGCGTGCGGCGATATCCGTCGCCACGAGAATCTGCGTCTTAGCCCGGGCGAAGTCGCGCAGCACCTGGGTACGGCGGCCTTGGGACATGTCGCCGTGAAGCTCGCCGATGTTGAAGCCGGCGGCGATGAGCTGACCGGCCAGCTGGGCCGTCCGCTCTTTAGTGTTGCAGAATACGACGGCCAGGTAGGGATTCATCTCCTGCAGCATCTGGCACAGCATGGGGAATTTTTTATCCTCGCTGGTCATGTAGATGCGCTGTTCAATTTGCTCCAGGGCGATGGTTTCGCCTTCCAATACGCGGAGCGACAGGGGATTCTGCATGTGTTTTTTTGCCAGGCCTCTGATTTTGTCCGGTATGGTGGCGGAGAAAAACAGGAGCTGACGGCGCTTGGGCGTCATGCTGATGAGGATGTCGACGTCTTCTAAAAATCCCGACTGCAGCATTTGGTCCGCTTCGTCGACGACGACCCGGCCGACGCCGCTTAAATCGAGGGAATTGCGGCGGCAGTGGTCCAGGAGGCGGCCCGGCGTGCCGATGATGACGTGGGGATGGCGGTGCAGCTTCTGCAGCTGGTTTTCAATCGTCTTGCCGCCGATGAGGCTGAGGACGTCGACACCTAGGGCCGGAGCCAAGGCGTCGGCTACTTCGGCAATCTGCCGGGCCAGCTCGCGCGTCGGCGCGATGATAAGCACTTGCTCCATGTGGACGTTTGGCTTGACCTGCTGCAGCGACGGCAGGAGGAAAGCGTAGGTTTTTCCCGTGCCGGTCTGAGCCTGGGCCAGTATATCGCGCCCTTTAAATACAGGCGGAATGGCCTGTTCCTGTATGGCCGTAGCCTCGCGGATGCCCTGCTTGCGCAGCAGTTCGCAAAGCTCCGACGTAATGCCTAGGGATTGGAATGTTTTGGACATGATTGTGTAAATACCTTTCTATGTAAATATTTGCGTAATTATTATCTATTGTACACAAGAGCCGTCTTTTTCGCAATAGAAGATTGCACCGGCCGGCTATAACGACTACCCATGTATGCCCTGTATGTGGTATACTTAATTATTAAGCAAGAGAGTTCCTGTAATGGAGGTACAGAAAAGAAATGAGTGGCTGTTGCGATGTAATTCGTCAGTGCGTGTTCATGTGTTTTTTTATTATCCCGATTCCCATCGGGGCGTATACGATACATAACGGCTCCAGCGCCGTCGTGGCCCTGGTGAGCTATACGGTCTTGTCCTTCCTGGTTCCCTGGGCCTATTTAGGCAGCGCCGAAGCGCGGTTTGGCCCGGAACAGCGGAAGATAAGCCGGGCTGCCTTTGTCGTCATGTGGCTGGCCGTCGCCGCGGCCTTTGTCGTCTTCAGCGCCTGCATGGGCGATATCTGGAAATCGTCGTCCTTTTGGGAATGGCCGACTGTTGGACGGGATATCGTATTCATTGTCGGCATGTACGGCAAGGTATGCGTCACGCTGCTGCTGGCCTATGGCCTGGCCTGCCTGACCGGGTCGGATACGGCGAAGGGAGGGAGCCTATGAGAGCATCTGTGACAGATTGCGTGCGGGCAGTTCTGCGGCTGGCTCTTTGGACAGTCCCCATTCCCTTCGGCGCCTTTGCGTCCGATAAGGGCCTGTTCGTATCCCTGTCGGTCCTGGTGTTCATTTTGGCTTCGCTGAGCCTGCCAATTACGGTGCGCCGCCGGCAGATGAAAGGGACGGGAACGTCGCAATATGCGTCCGTAGGCGCAATACTATACGGCGGCATCGTCGCCCTGTGCGTTGCCGTCGCCATTCTCAACGGCCTCATGGCCTATCCGTTTTGGCAGGAATACGCCTTGCGGGTCGCCTCCTTTTTCGTATGGATGATGGGGACCCTGACGCTGCAGTCTCTGGCTGCCTGGGGCGTGAATTGGTGGCTGAAGCGCCGCCGGGCCTACTGGTTTTCCGAATTTCTGGATACGATTTTATATAGCCTGCCTCTGCCTTGCGCCGTCATGGGCATGCTTCTGTTTCCGGATGTCGGCGACGGCGAAGTAACGACCAGCCTGGTCGTCGGCGTGATGGGCATCATGGGCTTTGGATTTATCGCTATGGGCATATGCGTCATCGCCGTGTTCGCCTTTTATTTTTTCCCGTCAAAGGGCCTGCCGGGGAAGGAGCGGATTATCCAGTGCCTGCGCATCGTCGTGATGACGGCTGTCTGGCTGGTGGCGAATTCGATTATCTTTGACAGCCGCCTGCAAATTTTCAGCTCCCTTATTTTCCAATGCATGCCTGTCGTGCAAAATAATTTTCTTGTATTCATTACGCCGTTTGTCGTAGAAAGCTGTTTGGTCATTGCCTCTGTCGCCGTTGGAAACGTGTTTGTCATGGCTATGTATAAATTCATAAAATAATTACGACCGATATAAAAAGAGCCGATCCGCGAGGACCGGCTCTTTTGCACGTGTTTATTTATTTTGCAGCGGCAAGGGCTGTTTCAGGATATTGAAACGGACCATGTAAATCATCCAGCCGATGAAGGCTGCCAGGCAGCCGCTGAAGAAGGTTACGGCGTCTGTCGTCGTCAGGGCGTAAATGCAGTAAATAATAGATACGCCGGACAGGAAAATAGACGTATTTCTGTTGCAGACGGCATTGGAAATCTGTTCTTTTTCCAAGATAGATTTCAATGCGAAAGCGCAGAAGATGTAAGGAATAACGTTTGTCACGACGGCCAGGTTTGCCAGGAGCTCGAACTGTTTGGCCAGCGTCGGGCTGATGGTCATCAGGGCCAGGCAGCTTTGCATAGCCAGGATGAGGATCATGCCTTTGACCGGAACGTCGGCGTTGGTGACCTTGGCGAATACCTTCGGGAACAAGCCCCGCTGGGCGCTGGTCTTAAAGACGCGGGCCAGGGTAAACTGCCACGACAGGAGCGAGCCGGCGCAGGAGAAGACCATCAGGCCCATGACGACCTTGCCGGCCGTAGAGCCGAGCATGTACGAAAAGGCCAGGCCGAAGGGGGCGCTGGAGCTCAGGATTTCCGCATTGGGAACGATGCCGGCAATGACGTTCGTCGAGGCGACATAGATAAACGCTACGCCCAAGGTGCTGACGAAGGTTGCGATGGGAACGGAACGCTGCGGATTTTCTACGGCGTCCATGTTGACGGCAGCCGATTCCAGACCCAGGAAAGACCAGAGGGTCAGGGCAATGGAATTGCCGACGGCGTCGATGAACCCGACGTCGTTCGGATTCCACGAAGAAATCCACGTAGACGGTTCAAACCAGTACCAACCGATGAGCGAGATGCCCAGGACGGGAATAATCGCGCCCCAGATCGTTATCGTGCTGAGCTTGCCCGAATAGCGGGAGCCGCTGAAATTTAACGCGGCCGCGATCCAGAGCAAGGCGATTGTATATAAACATGTTTGCAGCGGCGTAAAGGAGGTTCCTAAGAACCCGGCGCCATATCCTACGGCAGAAATGGCGATAGCCACGTTTGCAATGACGATGGAAACTGCATAGGCATAATTTGCCATAAAATGTCCTATTCGCCCGAAGGCGTATTCGGAATAACCGCCCATTCCGCCAGGCTTCGTAGTAAACATGCCGCATCGGGCGAAAGTCATAGCCAGGGCGAGCGAGCCGAGAGCCGTAATTAACCACGAAATAATGGAAATCGTACCGACTTCAGCAAGTTTGGTCGGCAGCATGATGATGCCTGCCCCCAACATATTGGCTGCAGTGACGAAGGTCAGCTGAACCAAAGACATTTTACGACGTGTAGTTTTCATTATCAGTCCTTCTTTCATTGTAAAATTTTAGTATGAACAACTATTTATTTTGGCTAGTTCATTCTATCATTTTTGTGAAGAAAATAAAATAGTTTTTGAAAAATAATTATATGAAAATAGTACGTATAGAGAACGTTATATACCGTAAAGATATAGTAAAAAACTTTCCCATTTTTTACATTGTCAGAAGTGCAAAAAAACGCATGGACAAAGATGCCCATGCGTTTAGTTACGAAAATATCAATTGAAATTAGTCGATGTTTTCTACGATGCAAGCCGTGCCCTGGCCGCCGCCGATGCAGAGGGTAGCCAAGCCGTATTTGCCGCCGACTTCTTTCAAGCCGTAGAGCAGCGTAACGAGGATACGAGCGCCGGAAGCTCCGATCGGATGGCCGAGAGCGATAGCGCCGCCGTGGATGTTGACTTTGCTCATGTCGAGGCCGAGTTCGCGAACAACGTATACGGACTGTGCTGCGAACGCTTCGTTAGCTTCTACGAGGGAGAGATCGTCAGCTGTGAGGCCGGCTTTTTCCAAAGCTTTGCGGGAAGAAGGAACAGGTCCGATACCCATGATGGAAGGATCAACGCCTGCGGAAGCGTAGCTTACGACTTTAGCCATCGGTTTGAGGCCGAGTTCAGCAGCTTTTTCAGCAGACATTACGACGAATGCAGCTGCGCCGTCGTTGATGCCGGATGCGTTGCCAGCCGTTACGGTGCCGCCTTTTTTGAAGGCCGGTTTTAATTTAGCGAGGCTTTCAACCGTCGTGCCTTCACGCGGGAATTCGTCTGTATCGAAAACAGTGTCGCCTTTTTTGCCATGGATGACGACAGGAACGATCTGATCCTTGAATGCGCCGCTCTTAATAGCTTCGCAAGCTTTCTGCTGGGAACGAGCGCCCAAAGCGTCCTGATCTTCACGGGAAACGCCGAACTGTTCAGCTACGTTTTCAGCCGTGATGCCCATGTGGTAATCGTTGAAAGCGTCCCACAAGCCGTCTTTAATCATCGTGTCGACCAATACGCCGTTGCCCATACGGTAGCCATAACGAGCTTTAGGAATAGCGTACGGAGCTGCGGACATGTTTTCCATACCGCCTGCTACGATAACGTCGGCGTCGCCGGCTTTAATCATCTGAGCGGCGAGGGATACGCAGCGGAGACCGGAACCGCAGACTTTGTTGATCGTCATAGCCGGCGTTTCAACGGGGAGACCTGCTTTGATCATAGCCTGACGAGCAGGGTTCTGGCCCTGAGCAGCCTGGAGAACGTTGCCCATAACGACTTCGTCAACGATAGCTTTGTCGATGCCTGCGCGTTTGATGGCTTCTTCGATAACGATAGCGCCCAAATCTGCTGCAGGAACGTCTTTCAGGGAACCGCCAAATTTACCAATAGCTGTACGGCAAGCACTTACGATTACTACTTCTTTCACAGAAAATCACTCCTTATGGTTTGAATGTAATAGTATGTCCGGATAAGACATACATGTTGCAAATGTATCATCAGTATGAATGATATATTGTTATTATAATCATAACAAACTTTTCAACATAAATGCAAGAGGGTATACAAAGTTATTACAAAAAATAATACCTTATACATATATTTTTGTTTGCTATGATTCATAATCGAAAAATAATTAATGATGACCTGAAACACTGCTGCGGCTGATATGGCGTCACAGCCTATAGCAAATTTTGGAACATCATCGGTATAACGGGAAAGATGAGTTCTAAATTTCACAATCTCGTTATACATATAGTACATTTTTTCACAAATAAATGCAAGAGGAAAAAAGCGTTTGCTTATATTAAATACTCATATTTGAATATGATACAGCTAAAAAACGCATAATACATGAATAAACTGAAGAAATATATTTATTATAATGTTTTAATTATAGATAAGGTAATAAGAGCATATTGCTCAAAGCGTATAGTTTGTTATGTGAAATAAATAACGATAGTTCAATTTATTGTTAACTTAAAATAATTTATATAGTTGACACTGATAAATGAAATTGCTATAATCCCATACATATTGAACAGAAAGAAGGGATGCTGATGATGCAGCTGATTCAGCAGCTGGCTGCCTGTAAAAGCTATGATTTTTCCGGCTGGTTCCTGGCAGAAGCCTCGCTGTGCCTGGAAGGAAAGGCCCATTCGTTTTCATTGGAGATCTGCCGAAAGACGGAGCGGCGGGCCGTGCTGCAAGTGCTGGGATGGGATGAAGGCGGCAGGTGCCGTCAGTCGCTGACGGTATTGCTGGTCAAGCCTCTCAGCCTTTCCCGGGAGATTATATCGGCCGAGGCCGAGGGTGCTCCTGATGGCGAAGTCCTGTGGCGTCATGTTTTTTCTGATGAGGAAATACAGGATTACCTGGCCGTCAGCGGCGATGCCAACGAAATACATCGGGGAAAGAGGGCCGTCGTCCCCGGATTGTGCTTTCTGGAACGGCTGCTGTCGTCGCTGGATGAAGACGGCCTTCGCTGGCGCTGCAAATTCCGAAAGCCCGTATATGCCGGCGAAGAGCTCTGCCTCGTGGAGACGGCTGCCGGTATAGAAGGCTATGTCGGCGGCCGCCTGGTAAATACGATAGAACGATTACCCTATAAGGAGCGTGTACATGATGAAATCAACAACATATGATGCCGGAACGCTGACGCGGCTGGCCCTGCTCATCGCCATGAACTGCGTATCAGCGTATATGATTATTCCTCTGCCCTTTTCTATGTCGCCTATATCGCTGCAGACGCTGGTCGTCAATTTGGTGGCCTATCTGCTGCCGCCGAAGCAGGCCTGTGCCGCGATGCTGGCGTACGTCTGCATCGGCCTTATCGGCATCCCCGTGTTTACGGGCGGCGCGTCCGGCCCGGGAAAAATGTTCGGCCCTACAGGCGGGTATATTTGGGGGTATGTCGTCGCCGTGATGCTCATTGCCTGGCTGAAGGGGAAGGAGTACAATTTCAAGCGCTTCGCCCTTGTCGGCGTCTGCATCGGCCTGCCGGTCATCGACGTGCTGGGATGCATCCAGCTGAAGCTCATCACTGGCATGACATGGGAGGCGGCCGTGCTCAGCGGCGTGCTTCCCTTTATCCCCCTGGATATCGTCAAGTGCCTGGGGGCGGCGGCTTTGGCCCGGCCCTTGTATAAGATCCTGGGGGCGATGCGATGAACGACGTGTATATTGCCGGCGGCCTGCGCAGCTACATCGGCGTGTATAACGGCATGTACCGCCATGTGCCGGCAGAGAAGCTGGGCGCAGCCGTTTTGCAGGAAGTGATCCGTGCATACGGGCTGGTCCGCATCGACGAAATCATCGGCGGCAACAGCGTAGGCTGCGGCGGCAACATTACCCGGCTGGCCGCGCTGGAAGCGGGATTGGATGTATCCGTACCGGCCGTGACCGTCGACATGCAGTGCTGCAGCGGCCTGGAAAGCGTTGCCATCGCGGCGGCAAAGGTGGCTTCGGGACAGGCGGAATGTATTCTGGCCGGCGGCTTTGACAGCGCGTCTACCCAGCCGCGGCGAAGCTGTCATCCCAATCATCCGGCCTACCGCGGCGATGAGAACTGGTATATGACGGCTCAATTCAGCCCGCAGGTATGGAGTGAAGACTGTATGCTCCGCTGCGCCGAGTACACGGCGGAACAATTCCATATTACGCGGGAGATGCTGGATGCCTGGGTCCTTCGCAGCCATGCTCTGGCCGGAGAGGCCGTGCGGGAAGGCGTGTTTCAGCTGTGCATTGCCCCTGTATGGGGCGGCGCGCGGGATGAAGGCATTCGCCCTGCCATGCGTCCGCAGCTGCTGCGGCGCTTGAAGCCGGTATTGCCCGATGGAACAGTGATTACAGCGGCCAATGCCTGCCTCACCAACGACGGTGCAGCCTTTGTGATCGTGTGTTCTCCTGCGTACGCCCGCCGGTATGGACTGCAGCCAGCCGTTAAAATACGCGGCGTCGTTTCCTGCGGCACAGACCCGCTGCTGAGTCCCGTCGGAGCGGTGCAGGCCGCAGAAGCCGTGCTGACACGATGCGGTTTGCACGGCGAAGACATAGATATTTTTGAAATCAATGAGGCCTTCGCCCTGATCAGCGAATTATTTGCCCGCCAGTTTCCACGCTGCGTGGCGGCTTACAATCCCTTCGGCGGAGCCTTGGCATACGGCCATCCTTATGGGGCGACCGGTGCCGTGCTGCTTCTGCACGCTATCGAAGGGCTGCGGGCCCGGGACGGCGCGCTGGGCTGCTGCAGTATTGCCGGCGCCGGCGGCCTGGGCAAGGCTATGATTATAGAAAGAGTGTAGACTATGGATTACTTATCACTTATTAAAGAACAGGACGCTGAAAAAACGGCCCTCGTTACGGAAACCTGCCGGTATACCTACGGCCAGCTGGCGCGCCGGGCTCAGGCGCTGCGGGATGCCGTCGGCGGAGAACGTGCCTGCCGGTGGATTTATGCCGATACGATTGCCGAACAACTGATTCAGTTTTTGGCTTATGCCGGCACAAACTGGGTACCGGTCATCGCTCCGCAGACAAGATATGGCCGGCATGATTGTTCGCAAGTCCCGCCGGAAGCGGCCTGTATGGGCGTGATGACATCCGGTTCGTCAGGCCGGCCGAAGCTGTGGTGGCGGACCTATGACAGCTGGGCATCCTTTTTTCCCGCGCAGAACGGCGTATTCGGCGTCGATGAAACTACGGTCATGCTTTGCCAGGGGAGCCTGGCCTTTACGGGAAACTTAAACATGTATCTCGGCGTATTTTCCGCCGGAGGCACTGTCATAGGAGCCGACGGCTTCCATCCTAAGCAGTGGCTGACGATGATAGAAACGTACCGGGTCAACGCGCTGTATATGATTCCGGCGAAGCTGTTTCTCTTGATGAAGCAGATGAAAGCCTCCGGCTGTGCTGCCGATACGGTGACGCACATGATCAGCGGTTCCCAGGCCTTGGGAAAACGGCAGGCTGGTCAGCTGAAGCAAGTCTTTCCTAGAGCGGAGATTGTCTTGTACTACGGTTCCAGCGAATTGAACTATATCACTTACATCAGGGATGAGGACATGACCGATGACGACACCCTCGTAGGCCGGCCCTTCGCAGGGGTTCATGTCGCCGTGCAGGAGGATACGCAGGAAATTACCGTCTCCACGGCAGGCCATGTGCTGGGCTTATCCATGCCCTACGCGACCCATGACCGGGGATATATTGACGACGGCGGCCTGCTCCATTACCTTGGCCGCAGCGACGATATCTGCCGGGTTAATGGCGTCAGCATATCGGCCTATAAAGTGGAAAGGGCGCTGCGGGAATGCATTCCCGACGCAGAGGGGGCCGTCGTCGTCCTGCGCCGGCCTCACAGAGACGAGCTCATCGCTTATATTTCTTCATCCGATGTATGGAAACAGGATAAAATGCGCTGCATAGCGGCGCTGCGTCGACGGCTGCTGCCTCAGGAGGTTCCGGACCGTTTTATTGAAACAGCGCATTTGCCTAAAAATGAAAGCGGAAAAATTGATAAAGGACGTCTATTATCTATGACGAGCTCTTTGTAATTGTGATATAATAGAGACGATATTCGATTATAGACTAACAGCGATAGGGCTGTACAGAGGAGGTCCTTGTTATGAGTTTGCACATTGAAGCCAAGACAGGCGATATTGCCGAGAATATCCTGCTTCCCGGCGACCCGCTGCGGGCTCAGTATATAGCGGAGCATTTTTTAGACGGCGCCGTCTGCTACAACCGGGTCCGCAATATGCTTGGATATACGGGAACCTATAAAGGGCACGCCGTTTCCGTCCAGGGCACGGGGATGGGGATTCCTTCTATTTCCATATACGCGACGGAGCTCATGCGTGATTACGGCGTCAAAAAGCTGATCCGCGTCGGTACCTGCGGCGCGATGCGCGAGGATATCCGGCTGCGCGACGTCGTCATCGCCCAGGGGGCTACGACGGATTCGTCTATTATACGCAACATCTTCGGCCCGTCCATCAATTACGCGCCTCTGGCAGATTTCGAGCTGCTCCGGAAGGCCTACGACGCGGCGGCGCGGCAGAACATCCCCGTCCGCGTCGGCAATATCGTCTCAGTAGACCGGTTTTATGATGATGAAATCGATAATGACAAATTGACGGCGTACGGCATCATGGCTGTGGAAATGGAAACGGCAGGGCTATACGTGCTGGCGGCGAAATACGGCGTTCAGGTCTTGGGCTTGTTTACCGTAAGCGATCATTTGCTGACCAAGGAAGCCTGCACGGCAGAAGAACGGCAGACGTCCTTTGACGACATGATCCGCATTGCTCTGGAAACGATCACAGCCGAGTAGGGAGCGCAGACGATGAAGGGCAATACATTGAAAATTATCGATAGTCATTTCCATTTCCGCGATTTCAAGGGATTTAACGAGCTGGCCCTGGCGGCAGGCCACGTCAACTCAGCCGAGCACCTGCGGCAGGCCTATGCCCAATATCATTACGTTCACGGCGTAGTCATGGGCAACGGGACGCTGGACCCGGAGGGGCACGTCTATCCCGAATTCATGAGCTACTGCATCGGCCTGGACAGCAGCGGCTGCAACGATCATATCGAGGAATCCCTCCCGTTGCTTGAGGAAAACCTGAAGCGGAAGCAGTGCTGCGGCATCAAGCTCTACCCGGGGTATAACCACGTCTATATTTATGATTCCGTATACGACCCCGTATACGAGCTGGCGAAGAGATACGACAAGCCCGTAGCTGTTCACACGGGCCTTACGGCGACGGCCAACGCCCTGCTCAAATACAGCCATCCCCTGACGCTCGACGAAGCGGCCGTCAAGCACCCGGACGTGCAGTTCGTCATGTGCCATATCGGCAACCCATTCCTGCAGGACGCCATCGCCGTGCTGGAAAAGAACCGCAACGTCGCCGTCGACTTGTCGGGGCTGCTTGAAGGAAAGATTCATGACATGAACGGCTTTTTGAAGGCCAAGGAAGGATATATTTCGATGCTGCGCGACTGGCTGTGCTATTTGAACCGCTACGACAGCGTTATGTTCGGCACGGACTGGCCGTTGGCCAATTTAGGCGATTACGTCGCCTTTGTCAAAGCCTTTATTCCCGAGCAGTACTGGCAGGCCGTCTTTTTCGACAACGCCAACCGCTTGTACCGCCTGGGGCTGGAAGCGTAAATCATTTATTAACCGCATAAGAACGACCGGCAGACAGAAAATGCAACGTCTGCCGG
Source organism: Megasphaera sp. An286 (assembly GCF_002163455.1). Lineage (NCBI taxonomy): Bacteria > Bacillati > Bacillota > Negativicutes > Veillonellales > Veillonellaceae > Megasphaera > Megasphaera sp. An286. Next base: position 157,811 of record NZ_NFIY01000001.1, read on the forward strand.
TCATTTTTGTATTGACGAGAGTATACTTTAATGTGCATAATTAAGTTGATATGGAACAAATCAAACAAGAAAAACGAACAAGAAAAGTGAATATGCTGGAAGGCTCGCTGTGGGATAAAATCCTCATCGTAGCCTTGCCCTTCGCCTTTACGGGTATTATGCAGCAGCTGTTTAACGCCGCCGACATCGCCATGCTCGGCCAGTTTGTCGGAAAGGAGGCTATGGCGGCCGTCGGCAGCAACAGCCCGATTATCGCCATGGTGCTGAGTTTGTTTATCGGCGTGTCCCTGGGGGCAAACGTCGTCATCGCCCGGTTTATCGGCAAGAAAAATATCCACGGCGTCCATGCTGCTGTCCACACGGCCATACTCGTCGCCCTGGGAAGCGGCGTAGTCATGACGATTCTGGGGGAAATCGCGGCGGCTCCCCTGCTGCGGGCCTTGTCGGTGCCCGATGAAATTTTCGACATGTCCGTGCTGTACCTGCGGATTTTTCTCTTAGGCATGCCGGTCATCCTGCTGTATAACTTCGAATCGTCGATTTTCCGCAGCCAGGGAGATACGCGGACGCCCTTGTACTGCCTGATCGTTTCCGGCGTAGTTAAATTCTTTTTGAATCTCTTTTTTATCCTCGTCCTCGACATGTCTGTCGAAGGCGTGGCCATCGGCACAGTCGTTGCCAGTACGATCAGCTCGGGACTGCTCTTTTATTTCCTGTGCCGCAGCACGACGGATATCCGCGTCCATCTGCAGGATTTCCACGTAGATAAGCGGATACTCATGCCCATGCTGCGCATTGGCCTGCCGGCAGGCGTGCAGGGCATGGTCTTCGCCTTGTCGAATCTGTGCATCCAATCGGCGATCAACGGCCTGGGTCCCGACGTCATGGCCGCCTCGGCGGCGGCGTTCAACGTAGAAATTTTTATCTTTTTCATCGTCAACGCCTTCGGACAGGTTTGCACGACCTTTGTCAGCCAGAATTACGGCGCCCGCAAGCTGGATCGGTGCAAGCAGGTGCTGAAATGGTGTCTTGTACAGGATATTATCATCGGTGTAGCCTGCGGCGCTTTCGTGTACGCCTTCGGTATACCGATTTTAAGTATTTTCAACAGCGACGCCGCCGTCATTGCCTACGGCATGATACGGGTGACCTACGTCGGCTGCCTGGAGGTCATCGAGTCGCTTATCGACGTATTTTCCGGGGCCATGCGCGGCTACGGCAGCTCGCTCATACCGGCTCTCATCACGCTGTTCGGCATCTGCGGCACCCGCATTGCCTGGGTATACACGGTCTTTTCCTGGGAGCCTGATTTTGAAATGCTGATGATGGTCTTTCCTATCAGCTGGGGCGTCTCGGCAGTCATTCTTATCGCAGCGTATCAATGGTTCGTCAAGCATCTGCGGGCATAGCGGTGTGCTGCGGAGGGCTCTGTTTCATCCGTAAGGTCAGGTGTGCGGCAATATGAATAGAAAGAACAATACGAGAAGCGTCAACATGCTCGAAGGCTCGCTGTGGGATAAGATCCTCGTCGTGGCCTTGCCTTTCGCCTTTACGGGCATCATGCAGCAGCTGTTCAACGCCGCCGACATCGCCATGCTCGGCCAGTTTGTCGGCAAGGAGGCCATGGCGGCCGTCGGCAGCAACAGCCCAATCATCGGCATGGTGCTGAGCCTGTTTATCGGCATATCGCTGGGAGCGAACGTCATCATCGCCCGCTTTATCGGCAAGAAGAATATCCACGGCGTCCACGCCGCCGTCCATACGGCTATCCTCGTCGCCCTGGGATGCGGCGTCGCCATGGCCATCGCAGGCGAGCTCCTGGTCGAGCCGCTGCTGCGCCTCTTATCGGTGCCGGAAGAAATTTTCGATCTGGCCGTCTTGTATCTGCGCGTTTTTTGGCTGGCCATGCCGTTTATCCTGCTGTATAATTTCGAATCGTCGATTTTCCGCAGCCAGGGCGATACGCGCACGCCCCTGTATTGCCTGATTGCGTCGGGTATTACTAAATTTTTCCTGAATTTATTCTTTATCCTCGTCCTGGATATGTCTGTTGAAGGCGTGGCAATCGGCACGATCATCGCGACGGCCCTGAGCTCGGCCATGCTGTTTTATTTCCTGTGCCGCAGCCAGACGGAAATCCGCGTCCGCTTGACGGAGTTTCATGTGGATAAACGGATTCTCCTTCCTATGCTGCGCATCGGCCTGCCTGCAGGGATGCAGGGCATGGTCTTCGCCTTGTCCAACCTGTGCATCCAGTCGGCTATCAATGAATTGGGGCCCGACGTCATGGCGGCGTCGGCGGCGGCCTTCAACCTGGAAATCTTTACCTTCTTCCTGATCAACGCCTTCGGACAGGTCTGCACGACCTTCGTCAGCCAGAATTACGGGGCCCGGAACATAAGACGGTGCAAACAGGCGATGAAGTGGTGCCTGTTTCAGGACCTGCTGCTGACGGCCTGTATTTGCGCCCTGCTGATCCTGTTCGGCGTGCCTTTGCTGCATATTTTCAGCGACGACAGTACGGTCGTCGCCTTGGGCTTTATCCGCCTGAAATACGTGGCCGGCCTGGAATTTATCAACGCCGTCATCGAAGTGTTGTCCGGAGCGATGCGCGGCTACGGCAGCTCGCTCATACCGGCGCTGATTACCCTCTTCGGCATCTGCGGCACCCGCGTGACCTGGGTGTATACCGTCTTTGCCTGGGAACCTGATTTTGCGACGCTCATGATGGTATTTCCCGTCAGCTGGGCCGTCACGGCGGCGATTCTCTGCGTAGCCTATGCATGGTTCATTAAGCAGCTGAAAGCCTGACAGCTTGTCGTCTGCGTATTCAAAAAGCCCCTTAGCGCGTGGATAGCGTCGAGGGGCTTTGCTGTATCTGGCATCGGTTTTCCTTACTTCATGCCGTTTTGCTTCCATTGCTCCGGCGTGGGAACGAGGAAAGTGAAGATCGCGCCGATGAGTGCGCAGACCCATAATACCTGCAGGGCCGAGGTCAGGCCCCACGTGTCGGCTCCCCAGCCGACGAGGGGAGAGAAGAGGCCGCCCATTGTCGTGCTCAGGCCCAGGGTGACGCCGGAGGCGAAGCCGACATTTTTGCCCAAGAAGGTTTGCCCCAAAATGACGATAGGGCTGTACGGGGCGAAGAGGGAGAAGGCCACGGGGATGAGGAGCAGCGTCGACAGCCATAAATCGGTGCTGTTGACGAAGAAGAACATGGCCGGCACCATGATGAGGAAGGAGCCCCGCATGATGCGGATAAAGCCGAAGCGGTCGGCCAGAATGCCGCCGATAAAGGTGATGACTACGCCCATGAAAAATAGTATGGACAAGGCGAAGCTGCCTTGGGACGGCGAAGCCTGCAGGACGTGAATCCAATAGATAGGGATAAAGGTATTGCAGAGGGTAAAGCCGATGGAACGGACGAAGATGACGACGGTAAGCTTGCTGAACGAGCGCCAGTCGTTGTGCTTTTCTTCGTTCGGATGGGCTTTTGTTTCGGCGATGTCTGCGTCGCTTACCTGATGGAGCACCTTCGGCATGAAATGATAAATCAGCGCAGCGATGATGAAGTTGATAAGGCCGAAAATGACCAATCCATAAATGTGGAAGGTATAGGCGCAGAAGCCGGCAACGATGGGGCCGACGGCAAAGCCGGCGTTGCCGCCGACGGAAAAGCTTCCCATAGCCTGGCCTTTTAAGGGGCCGGAAATCTTATTGACCATGCGCGCCGCTTCGGGATGGTAAATAGAAGAGCCGAAGCCGCAGAACATGGAGCAGAGGAAGATGAGCCAGTAATTGTCCGTAATTCCCAGCAGGGTAATGCAGATGCCGCAGAGGACCGGCCCGAGAGGGACGAACCAGGGCTTGGATATCTTGTCGGAATAATAGCCGAAAATGGGCTGGGAAATAGAGGATAACAGCATGTTTGCGAAGATGAGCGTCGCCGCGTCCTGATAGCTGAGATTATACGTTGCGATAAAATACGGCAGCAGGGCGGGGATGGCGCCTTGCGACCAGTCTACGGAAAAATGACCCATCGTAAATAAGTACACGTAAGGGTTCAATTTCTTCATATAAAGACCTCCTGATGATAATATGTTGGAACATCTTATTATGCCACAAGACGCAGGCCTTTTCAAATCACAGAGAAGAAAATTTTCGCGTTTTTTGGAAATAGTTTATGGACTTTCGCCTTATACGCCTAACTTTTTACGATACATTGCCATATGTGCTCACAAGTTGTGGTATAATAAAACCATTACGAAAAAGGGGTTGATTATTATGCCATCAAAAGAAATGTACGCCTTGGGCTCGCAGGCTTCGGTCATCCGCGACTTGTTTGCCTACGGGCAGGAACAGGCGGCCATCGTCGGCAAGGAAAACGTCTTTGATTTCAGCATTGGAAATCCGACCGTGCCGGCTCCGGCGTGCGTCAAGGAAGCGATTGAAGAAATCGTCGCGACTCGACAGTCCGTCGACGTGCACGGCTATACGGCGGCTGCTGGCGATTTGGCGGTACGCCGCGGCCTGGCCGACTACATGAATCAAACCTACGACGCCGGCGTTTCGGCCGATAATTTTTATATGACCTGCGGCGCGGCGGCATCCCTGACGGTTACGCTGAAAGCCCTCGTCGAAAGCCCTGAAGACGAAGTGATCGTCGTGGCTCCGTTTTTCCCGGAATATACCGTCTTCATTCGTAACGCCGGAGCGAAAGAGGTCGTGCTGCCCCCTGACACGGAGCATTTCCAGATTTCCCTGGAAGCAATGGAACAGGCCATTACGCCCCACACGCGGGCGATTATCGTCAATTCTCCGAACAATCCGGCCGGCACGGTGTATTCGGCCGACACGTATGCGAAGCTGGCAGCCTTGCTGACGAAAAAATCGGCTGACATAGGTCATCCTATTTATTTGATTTCCGACGAACCGTACCGCGAAATCATTTACGACGGCCTGCCGATTTTGTACGTGCCGAAATTCTACGCCAATACGATCGTCTGCTATTCCTACAGCAAGTCCTTGTCGCTGCCGGGCGAACGCATCGGCTACATCCTCGTGCCGGACTGCGCTGCCGATGCCAAGGCCGTGTATACGGCGGTGTGCGGTGCCGGCCGGGCGATGGGCTTCGTCTGCGCGCCTCATCTGTTTCAGGATGTCGTGCTGAAATGCCTGGGCAAGCTGTCGGATATGAATATATACGACGAAAACCGCAAGCTGCTGTATAATGGGCTGAAAGAGATGGGCTACGAATGCGTCTATCCCAGCGGCGCCTTTTACTTGTTTGTCAAATCGCCGGAGCCTGATGCCAACGCCTTTTCCGAAAAGGCCAAGAAGCTCAACCTGCTCATCGTACCGGCTGACAGTTTCGGCTGCCCCGGTTACGTCCGCATTTCCTACTGCGTAGACCCGGATATGATCCGGCGCTCCTTCGCAGCCTTCAAGACCTTGATAGAAAGCTATGCATAAGACGCGACGTTAATTTGTTTTCCCCCGCGCCTGCAAAACGTGCCGGCGAGGGGGAAATCCATAAGGAAACAGAAATTTTCAAAGAATTTGCGGAAAAATCTTGACACTTCGGTGAAATGTGGTATACTAAGCAAGTCACAAAGATATGGGCCTATAGCTCAGCTGGTTAGAGCGCACGCCTGATAAGCGTGAGGTCGGTGGTTCAAGTCCACCTAGGCCCACCATTATCTTGACATTTGACAACTGTATGGTATACTAAATACGTCATGGGCCTATAGCTCAGCTGGTTAGAGCGCACGCCTGATAAGCGTGAGGTCGGTGGTTCAAGTCCACCTAGGCCCACCAAATAAGCCATCGTTAAGGAGAAATTCCGATACGATGGTTTTTTTTTGCCAAACCTATGCTATAATAGCACGAAGAGAAGGACTACAAGGGGGGAAATCTATGACGGAAAGCGAGCTTCGCTTGGAACAGCTGGCCGCGTCGATTGGGCGGGCCAGGCAGCGGGCCGGATGCGCCGTCCTGCCGGAGGGCGGGCAGCGGGAGGATATTCCGGTCATGGGCGGTGAAGCGCGCCACAGAGACTGCTTAGTCAGCATGCTGGCCAGCGGGAGCAAGGGAAACGCCGCATTTATCCGCTGCGGCCGCACGAAAATACTCATCGATGCCGGCATCAGCTGCCGCCGTATCGAAAATGGATTAAAAGCGTACGGATGCTCCCTGTCTGAACTGGACGCCGTCTTTATCACCCACGAGCATGCCGACCATGTAAACGGTCTGGCGACGCTGCTGAAAAAGACGGATATCCCCGTATATACGACGCGGGAAACGTGGAGCTGCCTGGGCAGAAAAGCCGGCGAATATGCCGGCCGGTTTGTCCGCCTGCCTCGCCGCGTGGGCCTGAAAGAAATACAAATCGTGCCGTTTTTGATTTCCCACGACGCAGCCCGCCCCGTAGGCTATACGATTTATCACGGCGACAGCAAGATTACCCTGGCTACGGACTTGGGATATATCAGCCATGACGTGGAGCTGGCGGCGGCCTATTCGGACATCTTGATTTTAGAAGCCAATCACGATGAGGAAATGCTGAAAAACGGGCCTTATCCGTATGCCCTGCAGAACCGCATATTGAGCCGGTGGGGCCATCTGTCCAACCGCGACGCGGCGGAATTTCTGGCCCGCATCCCCTCGAAAGGGCTGATGAAGGTACTGCTGGCGCATCGCAGTGAAAAAAATAATACGCCCGCCCTGTCCCTGCACACGGTACGGACCGTGCTCAGCCGGGGCGGCCGCGTCGTCGGACAGGATATATTGCTGCGCCTGGCCTGTCAAAACGGCCATGTCCGCTTTCAAGAAGGAGGTAATGCCTGATGCAGCGTAAACACATGCTAACCGCCGCCGTAGGGATCATACTGATTGCCGTCGGTGTCGCCGGCGGATTTAAAATTCACGACGTTTTCTTCGCCCCCAACCGCACGTACCAGGGAACGATAGAGCAGCTGGCCGAGCCGGCCCCGTCCGGCGATATTTCCGATGCCCGCAATACGGCCGTCGTACGGGCAGCGAAAAAGGTGTCGCCCGCTGTCGTCGGCATTACGACGAAGGTCTATGACCGCGATATTTTCAACCGCCGCGTCCTGGTCGGCGAAGGCGTCGGCTCCGGCATTATTTTTGATAAAGCCGGCTATATCGCTACGAATCAGCACGTCGTAGGCAACAGCAAGACCGTCATCGTATCGCTGGCCGACGGGCAGAGCACGGAGGGCACGGTCGTCGGCCGCGATGAAAAGACCGATTTGGCCGTCGTCAAGATCAATGTGGATAACCTGCCCGTCGCAGAATTCGGCGACAGCGATGCCCTGCAGGTCGGCGAGCCGGCCATCGCCATCGGCAATCCCTTGGGACTGGAATTTCAGGGCACCGTTACGGCCGGCGTCATCAGCTCGATGAATCGGACCCTGGGTGCTGAAGGGCAAAGCATGAAGCTGATTCAGACCGACGCGGCCATTAACCCGGGCAATTCGGGCGGCGCGCTGGTCGACGCCGACGGCAAGGTCATCGGCATCAACAGCGCGAAGATTTCCAAGGAAGGCGTAGAAGGCCTGGGCTTTGCCATTCCCATCAATGCGGCCCGGCCGATCCTCGACGCGCTGATTAAAAACGGCAAGGTCGTCCGGCCCTATCTCGGCTTGTACGGGCTGGATCAGCAGATGGCAGCCCGCTTCGGCATGAAAATTGACGTAGAAGGGATTTTCGTCTATAAAGTAGTGCCCGGTGGCCCGCTGGATCAGGCCGACATCAGCCGCGGCGATATCATCCTGTCGATTAATGGCACAAGAGTCAAAGATTTTACAGTGCTGCAGAATGTGCTGGACAGCTGCCAGGTCGGCGAGTCTGTTTCCATTACCTACATGCGCGGCCAATCGGAACAGACGGCGACGGTCGTCTTGCAGGCAAGTCCGGGGAATGAAGAAGGCTAATGAAATATCACATTATTACTATTGGAAAAATAAAAGAGAAGTACCTGACGGCGGGCATCGATGAATTTCTCAAGCGGCTGCGGCCGTACGGGCAGGTGGAAATTACGGCGCTGCCGGAAGAAAAGATGCCCGATAATCCCTCGGAAGCCCAAAAGCGGCAGGTATTGGAGAAGGAAGGGGAAAAAATGCTGCGCCACGTCCGCCAGGGATCGTACGTATTCGTGCTGGACGTGCAGGGGACGCTGATTTCGTCGGAAGACATGGCGGAGAAATTCTCCGAAATAGCCCTCCACGGATGCAGCGAGCTGACCTTCATCATCGGCGGCCCCTTCGGCTTGTCCGACGGCGTGCGCCGCCGCGCCGACAGCCGCATATCCTTCGGGCGCATTACGCTGACCCACCAGATGATCCGCATGATCTTGCTGGAGCAAATTTATCGGGCTGTCAAAATTCAGCGCCATGAGCCCTATCATTGGTAAAGGCGAGTAAAAAATTTCCTTGTCAAGCAGGAATTTCCCTTGCGTATGTGTAATACTTATTATATACGATATATCATATAGCATTTATACATACTCGATTTGTAAGCTAGGATATGGTTTGCATTACATCGGAAAAAGGGGTTGAGCTTATGGAAGAACGTACTGCGTCTGATATCATGGAAAAGAATTTTGTGACGGCAAGTCCGTCTACGTCCGTCTTCAGTTTGGTTCACATGTTTGTAAAAAATAAGGTGGCGGCGATTCCTATCGTAGACGAAGAAGAGCAGCTTATCGGCATCATTACCGACGCAGATTTGCTGTACAAAAAAATCAAGCCTCACGTTCCTCACTATGTCAACTTACTGGGAGCCAGCATTTATTACAACGGCATCAGCGAGTACGACAAGGGCTTTAAAAAGCTGATGGCCTGCACGGCAAAGGAAATGATGACCAAGAACGTCATCATCGCGGCTCCCGACGCCGATGTAGAACAGCTGGCCGGCGTCATGGTAGCGGAACATTTGAAGGTTATTCCCATCGTAGACGGCCGCCGCGTCGTGGGAATTGTTACGCGGTATAATATTTTGGACGAATTGTACAAGGAATACGGTACGTCGGAAGAAAATAAGTAACGACGGAGATGCATGTAAAGCAGGTTAGCAGACAAGAGAGGCTCTGCCAACCTGCTTTTTTTGACGTATCTTCTCTGGTTGCCTCTTTTTCTGCGCGTCCATTCATGATATAATAACAGAATCATAAAACCATGACTGCACTGCAGCTTGGGAGATTTTATCGTAAATGAGGAGGAAGAAATGGATAACAAAGAACTCGTTATTGTTGTCGATTTTGGCGGTCAGTATAATCAGCTTATTGCGCGCCGTGTCCGTGAAAACCACGTGTACTGCGAAGTATACCCGTATCAGAAGGCCCTGGCAAAAATAAAGGAAATGCAGCCTCAGGGCATTATCTTTACAGGCGGCCCGGCCAGCGTGTATGAGGACAATGCGCCGAAGATTGAAGAAGAAGTATTTCACCTGGGAATCCCTGTCCTCGGCCTGTGCTACGGCATGCAGTTCATGGCTCAGACCTTGGGCGGCAAGGTGCAGTCTGCGGAAATGCGCGAATTCGGCAAGACGCCGGTTACCGTCAACACGTCTTCCCCGTTGTTTAAAGGCCTGCAGGAAAAGGAAATCGTATGGATGAGCCATACGGACTATGTATCGGACATTCCCGAAGGCTTTGAAATCGTCGCCTATACGGATAACTGCCCCGTAGCGGCTATGCAGAATCCGGCGAAAAAGCTCTACGCCATGCAGTACCATCCGGAAGTGCTCCATTCGGAACACGGCAAGGAAATGCTTCACAATTTCCTCTTTGAAGTCTGCGGCTGCACCGGTACCTGGACAATGGCCAACTATGCCAAGACGGCTATCGAAACGATCAAGCAGACCGTCGGCGACGGCAAGGTCGTACTGGCTCTGTCGGGCGGCGTAGACAGCTCCGTTGCGGCGGCCCTTATTTCGAAAGCTGTAGGCAGCCAGCTGACCTGCATCTTCGTCGACCACGGCCTCATGCGCAAAAACGAAGGCGACGAAGTCGAAGCGGCTTTCCAAGGCTCGGGCATGAATTTTATCCGCGTCGACGCGTCGGAACGCTTCCTGTCGAAGCTGGCCGGCGTCAGCGAACCGGAACGGAAACGCAAGATTATCGGCGAAGAATTTATCCGCGTATTTGAAGACGAAGGCCGTAAAATCGGAGCCGTTGATTTCCTGGCGCAGGGCACGATCTACCCCGACGTCATCGAATCGGGCGCCGGCGACGCCGCTGTCATCAAGAGCCACCACAACGTAGGCGGCCTGCCGGCAGTTGTCGATTTCAAAGGCCTTATCGAACCGCTGCGCAACCTCTTTAAGGACGAAGTCCGCGAACTGGGCGAAGAACTGGGCCTTCCCGATTACCTCGTATGGCGTCAGCCCTTCCCGGGACCGGGCCTGGCTATCCGCGTCATGGGCGAAATCACGAAGGAAAAACTCGCTATCCTCCGCGATGCCGATGCGATCTTCCGCGAAGAAATTGCTAACGCCGGACTGCAGCGCTCCATTAACCAGTACTTTGCTGTCCTCACGAGCAACCGCACTGTCGGCGTTATGGGCGACTTCCGCACTTATGACTATACCTTAGCCCTCCGCGGCGTCACGACGACGGATTTCATGACTGCCGACTGGGCCAGAATCCCCTACGACGTCCTGGATAAAATCTCCAGCCGCATCGTAAACGAAGTAGACCACATCAACCGCATCGTGTACGATATTACGAGCAAACCGCCCGCGACGATTGAGTGGGAATAATGCGATAATAGATATACAGCCAGCAGACCGTGTATTTGCGCGGTTTGCTGTTTTTTTGTTTTTGCATATATCAGTTGGCTCATGTCTATGTATGTATCATGCATCGGCAATTTTACGAATAATTAAATTTATTAGAATTATTGATATATTGCCGATATTGGCATATAATTGTGGTACGTTGCATGTAGTAGGGAGGATTGGGCTATGGAATATATGTCGGTAAAAGAAACGGTAGCACGCTGGGGAATATCAGAGCGGTCTGTTCGAAATTACTGCGCTGCCGGCCGCGTGAGGGGCGCTTTTTTGACGGGGAAAACTTGGAATATTCCCATATCGGCAGAAAAACCGAAACGGAAGAAGCGTGCAGATAGTTATCCGAAATCGCTGCTGCAAATATTGCGGCGTGAGAAGGAAAGCCAGATGCCGGGCGGCATATATCATAAGCTGCAAATTGATATGACCTATAATTCGAACCACATAGAAGGCAGCCGGATGACTCATGAACAGACGAGATATATTTTTGAAACGAAAACTATTGGCCCTGCCGGACAGGCCATACGCGTAGATGACATCGTTGAAACGGTTAACCACTTCCGCTGTATAGATATGGTTATAGACCATGCCTCATTAGGTTTATCCGAGCGGTTTATTAAAGTCTTGCACAGGACGCTGAAGACGGGAACGACTGATGCCAGCAAAGACTGGTTTGCCGTAGGGGAATACAAAAAATTTCCTAATGAAGTCGGCGGAAATCCTACGGCAGCGCCTCAGGAGGTGGAGGGCGAGATTAAGAAGTTGCTGCATACGTATGGCGCGTCAAAAGCCAAAGATTTAGACGATATACTGGAATTTCACGTCCGTTTTGAACGCATCCACCCATTTCAAGACGGCAACGGGCGAGTTGGCCGCCTGCTGATGTTAAGCGAATGCTTGAGGAATCATATTGTGCCGTTTATTATTACAGAAGAATTAAAGTTGTTTTATTATCGAGGGCTGCAGGAATGGGATCATGAGAAAGGCTTTTTGCGGGATACGTGTCTGACGGCGCAGGATTATTTCAAAAAGGTAATGGAATATTTTAAAATACCCTATTGATCTGAGAATCAGCATAGCTTACGAGTATTTTGATTTATGGTATGTATATTGAAACGAGGACGGTATGAAACGTAATACAAGTAAATTCATCGCTTTAATTTTACGGCACAAGCCGGAAGTCATCGGTATTTCTCTGGACGATCATGGATGGGCTGAGGTCGATGCATTGGTTGCCGGTATTGCGGAGCGGCAGCCTTTTACGAGGGAAATGCTGGAGGATATCGTGCGGACTGATAGTAAAGGGAGATATTCTTTTAATGAAGACAAGACGCAGATTCGGGCGAACCAGGGCCATTCTGTTTCCGTCGACGTGGAATTGGAGCGGAAGCGGCCGCCCAGCGTATTGTGGCATGGGACGGGCGAGAAATACGCGGCGGCTATCGATGTACAGGGGTTGATTTCCAAGTCGCGTCTATACGTGCATTTATCCGCTGATTATGAAACGGCTGTCGCCGTAGGCCGCAGGCATGGTCGGCCTGTCGTATATCAAATCGATACGAACGCTATGGCGGCGGATGGCTATATATTTTACCTATCGGTCAACGGCGTATGGCTGACGAAGGTCGTTCCTGCAAAATACATAAAGCGCGTGCCGGATGGTAAAATAATTAAATAGCGATAGAAAAAATCTCCTCATGAAGCTGGCTGGCAGTTCATGAGGAGATTTTCGTATTGAGATACAGCGTGTTAAATGGGACTGTTTTTTATGTTTGCAATAGCCTGCTCCATAATTCCTGGCACGTCGGCGCCGACGATGTCCAGATTTTCCGCCGTAAAGCAGAGGACTTGCGGAATGCCGTAGTAGAGCGTGGCCAAGGCTTTTACGTAGTCGTAGCCCAGGTTGTATGGCCCGATGGGGCCGCCGGCTGTCGTCACGTAGAGAATGCGGCCGGCCCGGCACAAGCCGACGGGGATTCCTTCTGGCGAATACGTGAAAGTGACGCCTAATACGGTAATCTGCTCAAAGTATACGCGCAGGATAGAAGGAAAGGCCAGGTCCCAATAGGGGGCGGCAATGACGATGTCGTCTGCTGCGGCAAACTGGCGGGCGTAGTCGAACATTGGCGACGACATAGCATGAGAGGCGATAAGGGCGTCTCTTTTTTTCAGCTGTTCCCAGTCAAGAGGGCGAAGGGGTTCTTGATACAGAGTGATTTCCGTTACCGTCCCGGATACTTTTTTCAGCACTTCTTGCGCCAATGCAAGGGTACGGGATTGGGGGCGGGGGCAGGCATTGATGAATAAAGTGTTTTTCATGAGATATCTCTCCTGTTCGTAAGATTACCTAAGATTACCTTTACTATAGGATATGCTGCAGGCTGTGTATATGCCGGGGTATGCAAAACGCAGTGCGTCAGACCGAATCGGGAAACAGGCTGGCAATCAGTTCTTCGATTCGCTGGGCGTCCCTGGCTTTTTCTGCGTTCTTTTGCTGTTTGAGCAGGGCGCGTCGTTTATGGCGGCGCATATTCCGGTCTGGTCTTTCCATACGGCGCTTCGTGTAGGTCAGGAACTCCTGCATGACCGGCGGCAGCTGCTCGAAGGGGATTTCCTTTCTCGCCGTGCACAACTCGTGCAGATATACGTAGCCCAGGGCGTAGCAAATGGATTCGACGTAGAAATCTTGAATATGATAGCGGGCGTACTGTTCATAGATCGCTGCCTTGGGCCGAGCCGGTATGTCCTGCGTATTTTTGTGATACAAGAGAATCGTGTCGTCCAGGGCAGATTGATGGAGAGCCCACGATTCCGCGGCAGTCTTTATGATGATAAATCCCAGCTTGCAGCGGCACGTCACGCCCGTTTGCCGGCAAAAGAGGTCGATGTTGTCTTTTTCATGCTGAAAGAGAGCTGCTAACGATTCGGGATAGGATGCGTAAGTGGATCTGTACTGCATGGCCCTCGTTCCTCCCTATGGCATATTTTGGATTGGATATATTCTGATTTCATCGTACCAGCCAGAGAAGAAAATAGCAAGGCCGGACCGGTTGTTTTTGAAAGCTAAAAGCCCGTACGTCGAGGAAGAAAACTCTTGACGTACGGGCTTCTGCATGTCGGGTTACTGTAATTCTTCGGGCGTCGGTTCTACGCCGAACCATTTTTGATACAGCTTCGTATAGGTGCCGTCTTTTTTCATCGCTTGCAGCGCGGCGTTGATTTCTTTCAGTTCTTTTTCATTGCCTTTGTTGATTGCCATAGCGGAGCCGGCTAATTTCTTCGGTTCGCCGACGACTTTGAGATCGGAGAGGCCGCCTTTGGAAATATAGTACAAGGCTACGGCTTTATCGAGGGCCGCCGCTTCGCTGGCTCCTACCTGCAATTCCTGCAGGCATTGGTAGTTGGCGTCAAACTGTTTCAATACGGCCCCTTGCTTTTCGGCGAAGTCCGCCGGTTTGGAGCCTGCCTGGACGGCGACGGTTTTGCCGGTAATGGCGTCCCAGCCGCGGATGTCGGCATTGTCCTTACGGACGACGATGACGGAGCCGCCGATATAATAGGGATCTGTAAAGTCGACCTGCTTTTTGCGCTCTTCCGTTGCGGACATGGCCGAAGCGATGAGGTCGATTTGGCCGCTCTTCAGGGCCGGAATCAGGGCGTCGAAGCCCATGGTCTTGATTTCGACTTTGCGGCCGAGCTTTTCGCCGATGGCGTTGGCCAAGTCGATATCAAATCCGACGTAGGTGTCGTTTTCCGTCATTTCGAAGGGCGGAAAGGAAGGTTCCGTGCCGACGATCAGCGGCTTGTCAGAATGCGTTGCCGTTTCGCTGCCTCCGCAGCCGGTAAGGGCCGCCGCCGTTGTCGTGACCAGTAGCGCCGCAGTAATCCACTTTTTGTTTATCAACATAGTTCATACACCCCTTTTTTAGAACATGAAATAATTATACACTTATTTTGAAAAAATACAATAGCCTGCGGCAGCTGTTTTGCCGTGCAGCCCTTATTTTTCAACGTAATGGGATGGCGCCCTTAAGAATCTGGTTTTATCGGCTCGCCGTTTCATAATAAGCTATTTCCAGAACGTAATGTATATGAAGATTTTTTGAATATTTTATCTCTGCCATAGGGCTGCATTGAAGAGTCATCCAGCAACATATAGCCTATCAATATGATAATAATTTTCTAAAAACGGCAACATAGAGGCACTATGTTGATGAAAATAATGGAATATAATGAAAATACATGGGAGCATAAGTATGTGTACGAATATGACATATATCCCGTAGGCACATTTATGTGTATTTTTACAAGAGACACAAAATTGAGAGAAAGTGTAAAAACTTTTAAATTTTAAACGGCATATACCTTAAAATAACGAATGAAGGCCTTGAAACGTAAGATAATAAAGCAATAACGAGCATATTTTGAGAATGTTAAAAATGGAACAAATCTGTTGACAGTGGACAGAAAAAAAGGTATAGTGAAGATGTAAAAAGCGAATTGCTCATTGCGGATAGATGTAATGAGCCTTATGAATATCTCATGTCTTTATATATTTAGGAGGAATAATTATGAGTGAAGAACGAGTTACCCTTGCGATGGTCAAGGAAGCGCAGGAACGGTTGAAAGGCGTTGCCCAGAAGACTAGCTTGTCCTATGCGACCTCTGTCAGCGAAGTTGCTGGCTGCGACGTATGGCTGAAATTGGAAAACTTACAGCGCACCGGTTCTTTCAAGCTGAGAGGCGCGTATAACAAAGTGGCTTCCTTGACGCCGGAAGAACGTGAAAAAGGCGTTATCGCCGCATCGGCAGGCAACCATGCACAGGGCGTTGCATTAGCTGCCAGCGTATACGGCTGCCAGTCGACGATCTGCATGCCTAAACATGCTCCGTTGATGAAAGTAGCTGCTACGCGCGGTTACGGCGCAAACGTCGTTCTCCACGGCGATTTCTTCGACGAAGCTGCTGCGAAAGCCGTAGAATTGACGGAAAAATACGGCTACACCTTCGTACATCCCTTCAACGATCCTCAGGTTATTGCTGGACAGGGCACGATTTCCCTGGAAATTCTCGACGAAATTCCCGATATCGACGTCATTGTAGCTCCTATCGGCGGCGGCGGATTGATTTCCGGCCTGGCTGTCGCAGCTAAAAACATCAACCCGAAAATCAAGATTATCGGCGTACAGACGGCTAACATGCCTTCCATGAAAGAATCTATTGAAAAAGGTCAGATTTTGACTGTCGACGGCAAAGCAAGCTTAGCTGACGGCATTACGGTAAAAACGCCGGGCGACTTGACCTATGAAATCTGCCAGAAATATGTCGACGACATCGTAACAGTCGACGAAACGGAAATTGCCGCAGCAATCCTCTGGCTCATCGAACGCGTTAAGACCGTTGCAGAAGGCGCCGGCGCCGTACCGGTTGCAGCTCTCATGAACGGCAAGGTTTCCGGCATCCGCAACAAGAAGGTAGCGGCTCTGGTCAGCGGCGGCAACATCGACGTCAACAGAATGTCCCGCGTCATCAACAGCGGCCTGCTCCGTTCGTGGCGCAAAGTCTTCTTCGAAACGGTCATTCCCGACCAGCCGGGCGAATTGGTTAAATTGATTTCCATCATTTCCAATTCCAACGCAAACATCCTCTCCATCACGCATGAACGCAGCCAGCACAACATCGGCATGGGCTACACGGCAGTTTCGTGCGAACTGGAAACGGCTAACGAAAAACATGTAGAAACATTGTTTGAAACGCTGAAAGACAACCACTATCACGTTACGTTGAAATAAGCCCTAAAAGGAGGACTTTATCATGGAAGACAACAGCAAATTAGAGCGTGGGTTAAAACCCCGCCACGTGGAAATGATCGCCCTGGGCGGTACGATTGGCGTCGGCCTGTTCATGGGCTCGGCCAGCACGATTCAGACTGCCGGTCCGTCCGTATTGCTCTGCTATGCATTGGCAGGTTTGGTTATGTTCTTCATCATGCGTATCATGGGCGAAATGCTCTATCTGGAACCGGTAACGGGTTCCTTCGCTACGTATGGTCATAAGTATATCTGTCCCTTTGCCGGTTACTTGACGGCGTGGTGCTACTGGTTCCTGTGGGTTACGGTAGGTCTTTCGGAAGTAACGGCCGTAGGCATTTACGTTCACTTCTGGTTCCCCGACGTTCCCCAGTGGATATCGGCCTTAGGCGGCATGCTCATCGTAACCTTGGCCAACATGGCTGCCGTTAAATACTACGGTGAATTCGAATTCTGGTTTGCTATTATCAAAGTTACGACTATCGTCGTCATGCTCGTCGTCGGCGCGATGATTATCCTGTTCGGCTTCGGCAACAACGGCGTACCCCTCGGTTTCTCCAACCTCTGGTCTCACGGCGGCTTCTTCCCCAACGGCTTCGGCGGCATGATCAGCGCAATGTGCGTCGTCGCGGCAGCCTTCCAGGGCGTCGAACTCGTCGGGATAACGGCCGGGGAAGCGCAGAACCCGAAAGAAACGTTGCGCAAAGCTACGAAAAACATCGTTTGGCGTATTCTTATCTTCTACATCGGCGCTATCTTCGTCGTCATCACCTTGTATCCTTGGGATGAACTGGGCATGCTCGGCAGCCCCTTCGTAACGACCTTCGCTAAAGTAGGCGTTACCTCCGCCGCCGGCATCATCAACTTCGTCGTACTGACGGCTGCATTGTCCGGCTGCAACAGCGGTATTTACAGCTCCGGCCGTATGTTGTACACCTTGGCTGAAAACGGCCAGGCTCCGAAATTTTTCGGCAAATTGTCCTCTCACGGCGTACCGCAGCACGGCATCATGGTCACCTTGGCCTGCCTGCTCTTCGGCGTTGTTTTGAACTACCTCATTCCGGATTCCAAGCTGTTCCTGTACATCTACAGCGCCAGCGTATTCCCCGGCATGGTTGCCTGGTTCGTACTGGCTTACTCGCAGAAGAACTTCCGCAAACGCTGGGGTGAAAAAGCGATGGCTGAACACCCGTTCAAATCGCCGCTCTTCCCGTACGCTAACTATTTCTGCCTTATCTTCCTCGTTCTCGTTACCATCGGCATGTGGGTCAACCCCGATACGCGTATGTCCCTCATCGCCGGCTGGACCTTCATGATCATCGTTACGGCCGGATATTTCCTGGCTGGATATCGTAAGAACGAATATAATGAAGACGGCACCTTAAAAGCAAAACACTAATTCATACTAAAAGGAAGCATGCGTCTGCGTGCTTCCTTCTGTATGATACTTGCTTTAATTGGATTTAAATTATGACAGATATATTTATTTTACTGTCTAGTCAAAACGGACAAAGTAAGATATAATATAGAATACTCACAGTAATAAATCAAAAGGAGATGTTGTATCATCATGGCAGTAGAAGTTATTAGCACGACAAACGCTCCGGGCGCAGTAGGCCCGTACTCCCAGGCTATCAAAGCTGGTGATTTCCTCTTCGCATCCGGTCAGGTTCCCCTCGTTCCGGAAACGGGCAAAATCGTAGCAGGCGGCGTTACGGCTCAGGCTGAACAGAGCATGAAAAACGTCGGCGCTATCTTGGAAGCCGCTGGCCTTTCCTATGACGATGTCGTTAAAACGACGGTATACTTGGCTAACATCAGCTTCTTCGGCGCTGTTAACGAAGTATACGCTAAATATTTCAACAAAACGTTGCCGGCTCGTTCCTGCGTAGAAGTCGCTGAACTCCCGAAGGGCGCTCTCGTAGAAGTCGAAGTTATCGCATACTGCGGCAAATAATCTGACATAGCCTTGAAAAAAGTCTCCGGCGCGCAGCCGGAGATTTTTTTGGTCAAAAGCAGAGAGGCATTTGGATGTGAGAAAAATTTTTTGATAAATTTTGAAAAAAGGCTTGCATTTTCTTATCAGATGGTGTAATATATAAAACGTCCTTTGGAGAAAGAAATGACATGGACCGTTAGCTCAGCTGGCAGAGCACCTGACTCTTAATCAGGGTGTCCAGGGTTCGATCCCCTGACGGTCCACCACATACTACCTATGCAGAACATCACTGCATAGGTATTTTTTTTGCAGAAAATGCTCTATTCTTGATTTTACAGGCGGCAGGACGGTATAATGAATCTGTATATATAATGTTTATAATAAAATCATACGGACGGCTATATGATGGATTGAGGAGAGATATATCATGATTACTTGCAACAGTAACGGCAGTATGGACGTCGTGGCGATCGGCGTCGATACGCGGATGCTGGCTTTATCCCGCATTCCTAAGGAAGACGGGGAACTGATTCGGGCCTATGTGGAAGCGCATGAAGACGTCATGCATTATACGTCCCTGCGCGTGTTTCACTGCCTGACGGAAGGCCGGAGTAAGACCTATTTTTTGATTGGATTGCATAAGAAACCCATACGGTATGCTACGTATGAAGATTTTCTGACGGCGAAGCGCCTCATGGCCGCGGCGATGGCCGAAGGCGTGTCGGAGCTGGCCGTCATGGTCGACACGCTGGAAATGGATATCGGCGCCTTAATCGACGGCTTATTATATCGGAACTACGAATTCCTGCATTATAAAAGCGACGCGAAGGGGCGGACTGTCCGCAGCATCAACCTGGTTACGTCGAGCTTGGAAATCAAGGCCTTCAATACGATGTGCTACATGTATTCCGCCATATACGAAGGCGTGTACATGGCCCGCAATTTGGTCAACATGCCGCCGAACGAGCTGACGCCGCGGCGGTTTTCGGAAATCGTATCGGCCGTCGTCAAGGGCGACAATATTACCGTCGAGATGCTCAATAAATGGGCGCTGGAAAAGCGGAAGATGGGCGGTATCGTCGCTGTCGGCAAGGGCAGCATGAACCCGCCGCAGCTCATGACGATAACCTATAAGGGCGACCCGGACAGCAAGGACATGCTGGGCATCGTCGGCAAGGGCGTGACCTACGACAGCGGCGGCTTATCCATCAAGAGCCAGGCCAATCAGGAATTCATGAAGGACGACATGGCCGGCGCGGCTGCTGCTGTCGGTGTCATACGGGCCCTCATGCTGCTGAAATATCCCGTCAACGTCGTCGCTGTGATTCCGCTGGTGGAAAATATCCCGTCGGGTATGGCTTACCACGTCGACGATATATTGACGATGTACGGCGGCAAGACGGTGGAAATCAAAAATACCGATGCTGAAGGCCGCCTGATCCTGGCCGACGCCGTGTCCTATGCCCAGGAGCTGGGAGCGACGAAGCTCATCGATCTGGCTACCCTGACCGGTGCCTGCGTAACGGCCTTGGGAACGGTGCGTTCCGGCATGATCGGCAACCATCAGGAATGGATGAACCGTTTCTTCGACGTAGCCGCGGCGGTTCACGAAAAGGTATGGCAGCTTCCGGCTGACCGGGAATATGAAGACCTCCTCAAAAGCGACGTAGCGGACCTAAAGAATACGGGCGGCCGCGACGGCGGCGCGATTACGGCGGGCTTGTTCATCAAGCAGTTTGTCCATCCCGATATTCCGTGGATTCACCTGGATATTGCCGGTACGGCCTTTTGTGAGAAAAAGGATGAAACGGGCTTCTTCGGCGCGACCGGCGTGGGCGTCAAGTCCATTTTGGAATTATTGAAAGGAGGAGCCAAGTGAAAGTCGATTTGCACATGCATACGACCTGCTCCGACGGCGTGTATACTCCCGAGGAGCTGACGAATTTGGCTGTCCAGGCCGGGCTGGACGTCATGGCTATTTCCGACCACGACACGATTGATGCCTATACGACGGGCTGCCGGCTGAACCCCGGCGTCCGCATCATTCCGGCGATGGAAATGAGCTCCGATTACGACGGCGAGGACGTCCACGTTCTGGGCTATTACCTCGATACGGAAAACGCTGCCCTGCAGGAGTACTGCGCGCAGTTTAAGCTGCGCCGTCAGATGCGGGCCATGGAAATCGTCGAGCGCTGTGAGTCCTTAGGCTATGTCCTCGACAGGGAGCAAATCGAAGGCGTATTAGCTCGCGGCGGCACTATCGGCCGGCCCCACATCGCGCGTATGCTCGTGGCTAAGGGGTACTTTCCCGACGTGACGGCCGTCTTTGATGCGATATTATACCGCGGCGGCCCGGCCTACGTGCCCTATCGCCGCAAGTCGATTGATGAATGCATCGAGCTGATCCATCAGGCCGGCGGCTTGGCCGTGCTGGCGCATCCGGGGCTGCTTCACGCGGCGCTGCCGCACGTACTGACGCATTCCTTCGACGGTATCGAGGTATATCATCCAAAGAATCGGGGGCGCTATGAAGAATTTTTAGCCGTCGCCGAGGAAAAGGGCTGGTATGTCGGCGGCGGCTCGGATTTCCACGGCACGACGGGGCGCTATCCGGAGCAGGTCGGCATATTCTCCTTTGATACGGAGCGCGTAGAGCCTTTGCTGCAATATAAGAAGAAATAGGTGAACGCTATGAAAGTCATCGGATTTATCGGAGCCAGCGGTACGGGAAAAAGTCATCACGCCCTGGACGTGGCGTACGACCATCATATTTCCTGTATCATTGACGACGGCCTGCTGATTTATCAAAATCGCATCGTTGCCGGCCGCTCGGCCAAGGAAGAAACGAACCGCATGAAAGCCGTCCGCCGGGCGATCTTTCTGCAGCAGGAGCACGCCCAAAGCGTAAAAGACGCGCTGGATGAGCTGCAGCCGGACCAGCTTCTCATTTTAGGGACGTCGAAGCACATGATACATCGCATCTGCGAAGCTCTGGGGCTGCCTGAAGCGGACTCGTACATTCGCATAGAAGACGTGTCGTGTCCCGTCGAAATTGAAAAGGCCCGGATGATTCGCATCAACGAGGGAAAGCACATCATTCCCGTGCCGACGATGGAGCTCAAGCCGCGCTTCCGCGGGTATTTGCTGGCGCCCATCCACTCCCTGCTGACCCGGCGGAATCAAAAGGCTCCGGATTTCGAGCATTCTGTTGTGCGTCCCGTTTTCAGCTATTACGGGAAATTGACCTTTTCCAACGAAATGCTGGAGCATCTGATTATCCACCGCCTGCGGCAGATAGGCGGATTGGCAAAGGTCAACCGCCTGCGGATCGATAAAAACCGCGAGTCGGAAGGGAACGGGCTGGCCGTATTTTTAGTCGTAACGGTATATTACGGCGAAAATCTGAAAAAACTCATGAGCACCATCAAAAAGGGACTGCAGCAGGATATAGAATATACGACGGGCATGTCCTTTGAGATTTTGAAAATTACAGTTCGCGGCGTCGTACTGCGATAGAAGGGGAGATAGCGTGTCAGGTACAGAATTATTGATGTTGGGAACGGGAAATGCGATGGCTGTGCGCCGGTATAACACGTGCTTTGCCGTCCGTACGGCTGAGGGACAATGGTTTTTAACCGACGCCGGCGGCGGAAACGGCATTTTCAAGCGCTTGGAAGACGGCGGCGTTGCCTATGCGGATTTGCATTATATGTTTGTAACCCACGGCCATACGGACCATATCATGGGCGTCCTCTGGGTCATGCGCAAGATCGCTTCGCTGATGGGATCCGGAGCATACGACGGGCAGTTCCACATTTATTGTCACGACGTGGTGAAGCAAATGCTGCTGTCTATGGCGGAAATGATGTTTAAAAAGAAGGATTTTGCCTGTATTGGCAAGAACATCTGCATTCACGAATTGAAAGACGGCGACACGGTGGAGTTTCTCGGCCTGTCCCTTACGGCCTTTGATATCTGCTCGACCAAGGCCAAGCAATTCGGATATCTATTGACCTTCCCCGACGGCATGAGGCTGACCTGTCTGGGCGACGAGCCGTATAACGAGCGCTGCCGGCAGTACGCCGAAGGAACGGATTGGCTGCTGGCCGAGGCCTTTTGCTTATACGAGCATAGAGATCTGTTCCGGCCCTATGAGAAGAACCACAGCACGGTAAAGGACGCGGCGGAAACGGCGGCTTCTCTCGGCGCGGCGCGTTTGGTGCTGTACCACACGGAAGAAAAGACCGGCAGCAGCCGGAAGGGGCTGTATACGGAAGAAGCGAAGGCCTATTACGGCGGCGCCGTGTACGTCCCCGAAGATATGGAGCGGATCGCGCTCAGCCGCTGAAGCGCAGACTGATGGATTATATAAAGGAGTCGTTCGATGATACAGCTTATACTTTGCGGATTGGTAACGGGCTTATTATATTTTTGGAATTATAAATACTGCAAACTCAGCGCGGACCCGGCCTATGCGCTGCAAAACCCGATTATGCTGCGCATCAGTTCTATAGCGCGCAGCGTCGGCACGCCGGCGTTTCTGGCCTTTCTCTTTTATACTGTGGAGTGGAGCGCCGTCTATTATCTGGTCAGCCTGTTTGTCGGCATCCTTGCGGCCGGCTTGGCTTATAAAGGCGGCAAGGGAAGGGGCTTCATGCATTTTATGGGGATTATCGCCTGGATTCCCTGGGTGTGCCTCAACGGAATGCTGTTATATTTGATTATGAAATCATTATAGTAAACGGAAAGGTTGTGAAGACAATGGCAGAACGAACTCTTTCCTGCGCCGACTGCGGCGTAGTGAACTGCAACGTCATGGATAAGGAATACCCCTCTTTCTGCGCGACGACGCACATGGATGAAGAGGTAAAGCGGGAAGCCTTAGCATTGTATGAGCAGGACGACAATCAGCAGGTCATGCAGACGGCGGCTGGCGTCGAATGCGACGGCTATTTAAAGTGGTGCCGCGTCCAGGAGACCATTGAATTTGCCAAACGCATGAATTTCCATAAAATCGGCATTGCGACCTGCGTCGGCTTGATACAGGAAACGCGGATGCTGGCGGGGATTCTGCGCAAGCACGGCTTTGAAGTCTTCGGGATGGCCTGCAAGGCCGGCGCCGTTCCCAAGGTAGAGCTGGGAATTGACGAAAAATGCAATGCCGTCGGCGTCAACGCCTGCAATCCCATCCTCCAGGCTAAGATGCTCAATGCCAAGCATACGGATATGAACATCGTCATGGGCTTGTGCGTCGGCCACGACAGCTTATTTTACAAATATTCCGAGGCCCTGACGACGACGCTGGTCGTCAAGGACCGCGTGACGGGCCATAATCCCGTGGCGGCATTGTATACCAGCCAGTCCTATTATAAGACGAAATTATAAGCCGAGCGAGCGTATCGCTAAAAGGCGCTGCCCTTGTCTGTTTCCCATTGACACAGGGCGGCTGCGCCTTGTATAATGAAACAGAAGCATGTGACTGACGGAAGTGGAGCTACCACGGGGAGCATGGTTCATTACAGCCGACCGTCTGGGCGAAGGTTCCAGAAGTGTCGGTATTTTTATTTTTGCCAGGAAATTTCTTATTTTCAGGAGGTAATACTAATGAAAGAATTGCAATTGAAATACGGCTGCAATCCGAATCAATCATCGGCAAGAGTATACATGAAAGACGGCAGCGACCTGCCCTTTGAAGTCATGAACGGCCGTCCGGGCTACATCAATCTGCTCGACGCCTTCAACAGCTATCAGCTGGTCAAGGAATTGAAGGAGGCGACGGGCCTTCCCGCCGCGGCGTCCTTTAAGCACGTCAGCCCGGCCGGCGCTGCCGTCGCGACCGACATGAGCGATACGCTGAAAAAAATCTATTATGTAGACGACTTGAAATTATCTCCCCTCGCTTCGGCCTATGCCTGTGCCCGCGGTGCAGACCGCATGAGCTCCTACGGCGACTTCGTCGCCTTGTCGGATATTTGCGACGCCGAAACGGCGACGCTGCTGAAACGGGAAGTATCCGACGGCGTTGTAGCTCCGGGATATACGGACGAAGCCCTGGCTATTCTCAAGACGAAGAAAAAGGGCAACTACTGCGTGCTGAAAATCAATGCCGATTACGTTCCTCAGCCTGTCGAATCGAAGGACGTATACGGCATTACCTTTGAACAGGAACGCAACAACGCCAAGATTACGGCCGACTTGTTCCAGAACTGCCCGACGAAAAATAAGGACATCCCCGAAGCGGCGCAGCGCGACTTGCTCATAGCGCTGATTACCCTGAAATATACGCAGTCCAACTCGGTCTGCTACGTCAAGGACGGCATGACCATCGGCGTCGGCGCAGGCCAGCAGTCCCGCGTTCACTGCACGCGCCTGGCCGGCAACAAGGCCGACATCTGGTGGCTTCGCCAGAATCCGAAGGTATTGGCCCTGCCGTTCCGCGACGACGTGCGCCGTCCGGACCGCGATAACGCCATCGACGTATATATTTCCGACGACTACGAAGACGTGCTGGCTGACGGCGTATGGCAGAATCTGTTTACCCAGCAGCCGGAACCTCTTACGAGAGAAGAAAAGAAAGCCTGGATCGGCCAGCTTCACGGCGTAGCGCTGGGCAGCGACGCCTTCTTCCCCTTTGGCGACAACGTAGAACGGGCCCACCGCAGCGGTGTCGATTACATCGCCCAGGCCGGCGGCTCCATCCGCGACGACAACGTCATCGAAACGTGCGACAAATACAATATTGCCATGGCGATGACCGGCTTGCGGTTGTTCCACCACTAAGATATATCAAGAGCGTCCCCTCTGGGGACGCTTATTTTACAGCCTTCTTTTTCTTGACTTAGAGCGTACTTCATGTGATACAATGAAAGTGTTTATGAGAATGAGTTTATCGGGAGGTAGGTTATGGAAAAAGCAAAAGTATATTTTACGGATTTTCGCTGTAAAGTAGGGACGAATAATCTGATGAAGCTGCAGAAGCTGTGCAAGAAAGCCGGCATCGAAACGATCGACTTCGAAGGAAAATTCGTCGCCATCAAAATGCATTTTGGCGAATTAGGCTGTCTGGCATCGATTCGCCCGCAGTACGTTAAAGCCGTCGCCGACTTGGTTAAAGAATTAGGCGGCAAGCCCTTCCTGACGGACTGCAATACATTGTATCCCGGCAGCCGCAAGCACGCCCTGGAACATTTGGACTGCGCCAACCTGAACGGCTACAATACAATTACGACGGGCTGTCAGATCATCATCGGCGACGGCCTGCGCGGCACGGACGAAGTGGAAATTCCCGTCAAAAACGGCGAATACGTACAGAACGCCAAGATCGGCCGGGCGATTATGGACGCCGACGTATTTATCAGCCTGGCTCACTTCAAAGGGCATGAAATGACCGGCTTCGGCGGCGCCGTTAAAAACATCGGCATGGGCTGCGGCAGCCGCGCCGGCAAGATGGAACAGCATTCGTCGGGCAAGCCGGCTGTCAACGCCAAGAAGTGCAAGGGCTGCCGCCGCTGCGCATCCGAATGCGGCTCCGATGCAATTACCTATGAAGATAACATCGCCCATATTCACGAAGATTTGTGCAAGGGCTGCGGCCGCTGCATCGGCGCCTGCGCCTTCGACGCCATTCACACGGTGCAATGGGACGCCAGCGAAAAACTGGATTACAAGATGGCTGAATATGCTCAGGCCGTCTGCCAGGACCGCCCGTGCTTCCATATCAACCTGGTCATGGACATTTCGCCGAACTGCGACTGCCATGGCGAAAACGATGCGCCCGTATTGCCGAATATCGGCATGTTCGCTTCCTTCGACCCCGTTGCCCTCGACCAGGCCTGCGTCGACGCCTGCTTAAAGGCCACGCCGCTGCCGAACAGCCAGCTGTCCGATAACCTGGCGAAACCCGATTGGGAATGCCACCACGACCATTTCCTCGACGTTCATCCGGATATCAACTGGGAAGCTACGCTGCGCCATGCTGAAAAAATCGGCCTTGGCGTAAGAGACTACGAATTAATTACGGTAAAATAAGCCGAAGCCTATGCGGAAGGCCCCGCCTGCATTTGTACAGGCGGGGCTTTTCGTTTATAATGAAAAGAAACTGCTTTTGAAGAATTTGTATTTATTTTATCAAAACCAATTGATTTTTCCGGGCACTCTCTATATAATGTAGTTATATATTAAAAAATATTATTAAACCATTAATGTAAATTATAAATATATTAAAACGTACGCTGGTAGTTGACGATGCGGCATGTCGCCGACGGCGTATGACGAGAGAGCGAGGGAGTGAAGCGATGAATTGTGTAATTTGCGGGAAAGAATTTACGCCGCGGCGATCTATTCAGAAATACTGCAGCGCCGAATGCCGGCGGTATGCCAACCGTCATGGCGTCAACGATATCCGGGCCGCCGCTCCGGCTACGGCTCCGGTAATTCGTGAATTCCGCTGTCTGAAATGCGGTACCATCGTCAGAGTACGGGATCATTCGGACGGCAGGATGAAGTTTTGCTCCCAGCATTGCGAAAAGCTGTACTGGAAACATTCGAAGAAAGTAAAGGCCGTCACGGTGTACCGCAAGTTTTCCTGTCGGGAATGCGGAAAGCATGTCCTCGTTACGGACCCGCTGGACCGGCGGCGGATTTTCTGCAGCCGCGAATGCCGCATCCACTGGTTCGGCAAGCACAACGCGGAGAAGAGAGCTAAGATGGCTGCAGCTCATGCAGGGGGCGATGTACATGCCGGACAGATGCTGTAGGAAAAAAAGAAGGCACGCGAATCATATATAACGTTCGCGTGCCTTTTTTTGTTTGTCTTATTTATGGCGGGACAAGTCTACTTCGTCCAGCGGAATAATATTCGTATGGTGTTTTACCTTGTGATACAGGTATACGGCGAGGAAGACGGGAATGCCGATGTAGGCGACACTGGCGCCGTACCAGTCAATTTCTGCTCCCGTAAAGGCCGAGTAGTTCTGACCGGCCGTAACGATGATGCACATGAGCAGGGCCAGCAGGGGGCCGAAGGGGAAGAAGGTTGCTCTGTAGGGCAATTCCTTTAAATCCTTGCCTTGGGCCACGTAGGCGCGGCGGAAGCGGTAATGGCAAATAGCGATGCCGATCCAGGTAATAAAGCCGGCCATGCCGCTGATGTTGACGAGCCAGTCGTAGGCCTTGCCTTCGCCGATGAGCGACGTAAGGAAGGCTGCCAGGCCAAAGATAACCGTTGCGAACAGCGCATACGACGGAACGCCGCGCTTATTCAGCTTGAGGAAACATTTTGGTGCCTGGCCGGTCTGGGCCATGGCGTAGAGCATACGCGTCGAGACGTACAGGCCGGAGTTGCCGGCAGATAATACGGCTGTTAAAATAACAGCGTTCATAATCGAGGCGGCGGCAGCCAGGCCGAAGCGTTCAAATACCAGCGTAAAGGGGCTGATAGAAATATTTTCTACGCTCGAATTGAGAAGATTCGGGTCCGTATAGGGAATGAGGAACCCAATGACGACGAAGGCTCCTAAATAGAATAACAAAATACGCCAGAAAATAGAGTGAACGGCACGGGGAACGTTTTTTTCCGGATTTTCACTTTCGCCGGCAGCGATACCGATCATTTCCGTTCCCTGGAAGGAGAAGCCGGCAACCATGAAGATGCTCAGCATGGCGGTAAATCCGCCGACGAAGGGCGCATCGCCGACCGTCCAGTTTACGAATCCCGGCGACGGCTCGGGCCCGAGTCCCAGAATGAGGAAGGCGCCGGCGCAGAGGAAAATTAATACTGTCAGAACTTTGATACCAGCAAAGATAAATTCGCTTTCACCGTACGAGCGGGTCGAAAGATAATTAAGGACAAATAAGATAATCAGGAAAATGCCGCTCCATACAGCTGCCGGGACATCGGGAAACCAGTATTTCATAATCAGGGCGCCGGCAACCAGTTCGGCTGCGACGGTAATAGCCCAGTTGAACCAATAGTTCCAACCCAAGGCAAATCCTAAGGATTTATCGACGTAGCGGTTGGCATACGTTTCAAAGGAGCCGCTGACCGGCAGGTACGCTGCCATTTCCCCTAAGCTGGTCATAAGGAAATATACCATGACGCCGATGAGGGAATAGGCAACGAGGGCACCGCCCGGACCGGCTGTGCTGACGGTCTCGCCGCCGGCGACAAACAGGCCTGTGCCGATAGCGCCGCCGATGGCGATCATATTCAGATGGCGGGCTTTTAAGCTACGGCGCAGCTGTTGTTGTTCTTCTTTCATTCAATCACAACCTTTTTTATAGTATTACTATAGTAAAAAAAAACTTACCTGTATATTATAGCGAATGTTTTTCTTGTTGACAATTAAAGGTTTCATCAGGGTTTATACCAAATTTGAAAATAAAATACGCTGGAGCAGGCATTTAACGCAATGTCCTGGACAATTCGTCAACCGTATGTTTCAACAGGACAATATGCGATTTTTTATGCGTTTTCATGCGCGTCGTCGGGCCGGAAATGCTGATGGAGGCGACAGCTCGTCCTGTTGCGTCGACGATAGGGACGGCAAAACAGGTCAGGCCGAGTTCGCTTTCTTCGTTGTCGCAGGCGTAGCCCTCTCTTTTTACCTGGTCGAGAAGGTGGAGGAGCTCGCCGGCATCGCCGAGAGACGCAGGGGTCAGCTTTTGGAAGCTGACTCTTTTTATATATTCTCGTATGACCTGGTCGGACTGAAATCCTAAAATCGCCTTGCCCGATGCCGTGTGGTGAGCGAGCTGACGATAGCCCAGGGCCGTTTCCATTTTCAGCTGCGACGTGCCTAAGGCGCGGTCGATGAACATGATGTGAATGCCGTCGTCGACGATGCCTAAATGGCTCGTTTCTCCCGTCTGCCGGGCGATGTCCTGCAGGTAGGGGTGGATGAGGGCGGCCAGCTCCATGCGGTTATAGGCCAGCATGCCTAGGGAAAACATGTTGAGGCCCAGACGATAGGTGGCGTGGTCGGTCTTCGATAAAAAGCCGCGGTTTTCCAAGGTGACCATGAAGCGGAACACCGTGCTGCGGCTGAGGCCCAGCAGCTTGGCCGCGTCGTTTACGCTGAGTTCTTCATAGTCGAAGAAGAGATTTAGGAGAGACAGCGTATTGTCTACAGAGGTGAGTATATATTTTTCTTTATTCGAGGCGTCTTCTTTCATATACAGTATCCTTTGCGGGGTTAGTTTTTTGTGTACAATGTATAAATCATTTTTATTATAGCATACTCACCGTAAGAGACCTATAGATATGACGCGGGCACATCATAAAGAGGCGGAAAATATCGCTTTCTCATATATCATATTTTTCATTGACACATAACTTTAATCATTCTAATATAGAAATATAAAGTTCATATAAAGAAACTAAAGTATCTTTATATGAATAAGCGAGGAGATGAAACTATGAAGGAAATTCGTTTGCAGGGCCGCGGCGGCCAGGGCGTGGTCAAAGCGTCGCAGCTCGTCGTGGAAGCGGCCGTAGCCGAAGGGCTGTACGGACAGGCTATTCCCTTTTTCGGCGTAGAACGGAAGGGATCGCCTGTATTTGGGTATCTGCGCTTGTCTCACAGTCCGATTCGCCGCCGTATGCAGGTCTATGAGCCGGATATCTTGATTATATTTGACGATTCCCTCGTGTCGGCGCCGGAGACCTTCGACGGCTTGAAAGCAGGCGGTATGGTGATTCTCAATACGACTAAAACACGGGAAGAGCTGCCCCTTCCGCCTCAGGCCGGCAGCGTATGGCTCGTCGACGCCGCGGGAATTTCGGAAGGCCTGTTAGGCCGCAACATGCCGAATACGGCCATGCTCGGCGCTTTTGCCAAGGCGACAGGCTTGGTGGATAAGGATACGCTGTTGGATAAGATTGAGCATACCTTTGGCGCAGAGAATAAGGAAGCAGCTGTCCGGGCTTACGACAGCGCTGCGGAATACAAGTAAGGGGGAGAAACTATGAACGAACGCCTTCATATTACGCCGGTCGGCGATACGGGGATGTATATTTTGGATACGGCGTCGTGGCGCGTATTCCGCCCGGTTATGGACAAGGAAAAATGCGTAGAATGCGGCATGTGCCTGACGTATTGTCCGGTGAATGCTATCGTCGGCCGTGAAGATAATACATATGAAATTACTTACGATTACTGCAAGGGCTGCGGCATCTGCGCCCAGGAATGCCCGCGCAAAGCGATTGATATGGCGCCGGAAGGAGGAATTTAGACGATGAGCAGAAAAGTAGTATTGACGGGAAACGACGCGGCGGCGGAAGCGGCGGCTTTGTGCCGTCCCGATTTGGTAGCGGCTTACCCGATTACGCCGCAGTCCAAGGTCGTAGAACATTTAGCTGATATGATATACGACGGCCGGCTGGACTCGGAAATGATTCAGGTAGAGAGCGAGCATTCGGCCATGAGCGCCGTCCAGGGTGCGTCTGCCGGAGGAGGACGGGTCTTTACGGCGACGAGCGCCCAAGGGCTGGCCCTGATGTTCGAGCCCTATATGCGGCAGGCTACGCTGCGCCTGCCCATGGTCATGGCCTTGGCAACGCGGGAAATGACGTCGCCTGAAACGGTGTGGAGCGGCCAGCAGGACGCCATGTCCGTCCGTGAAGCCGGCTGGATGCAGGTATTCTGCGAGAGCAATCAGGAAATCATCGACATGATCATTCAGGGCTACATGCTGGCCGAAGATCCGCGGGTCTTATTGCCTATCAACGTGTGTTACGACGGCTTTTACAGCTCCCATCTGACGGAGGGTGCGGAATTGCCTGATCAGGAAGACGTCGATGCATTCCTGCCTCATTACAGCGCAGATTGGAATCCTATTTTAAATCCCGATAAGCCTCTGGCTCTGGACCCGCTGACGGCGGGCCCGCTGCTGATGAAATACAGAGAGAGCCATTTGGACGCGATGGAACGGGCCCTGGCCGTACTGGAAGAGGTAGACGCGAAATTCGCCGCCGCCTTTGGCCGGTCTTACGGCGGCGCGGTTGAAGAATACCGCCTCGACGATGCCGACGTCGTTTTGATTACCATTGCCGGCATGAGCGGCACAGCGAAGGACGCCGTCGACATAGCCCGCGAAAAGGGCGTCAAAGCCGGCCTCATCCGCCTGCGCTTCACGCGGCCCTTCCCGGGAAACCGTATTGCCAAGGCCCTGTTGGGCAAGAAGGCCTTCTGCGTCCTCGACCGAAGCGTATCCTTCGGCTGGAGCCAGGGGCCGATGCATGTGGAAGTCAAGGCGGCCCTTGCCGACCAGGGGGCGTCGTACTGTCATTTTTCGGCTATCGGCGGCTTAGGCGGCGCCGATATTTCATTGACGGAAATTTCCGGACTTATAGATGAATTAGAAACCCATAAAGATGAAAAAGGCGAACGGCCTGTTCGATGGCTGCTGAAGGATTGAGGAGGGAATCGTATGAACTACGTATCATTGCTGAAGGACGCGCCCGATCAGATTACGCCGGGCATGTCGGCCTGTCAGGGCTGCGGCGGCGAACTGATCCTGCGGCGGGTCATGCAGGTTGCCGGAAAGAATACTATCGTGGCGATTCCGCCGGGATGTTTGGCCGGCGCCGGCGTCGTCGGCTGGAACTATGCCAACGGGCAGAAAACGCCGGTTCACATTACCCTTCTGGACAACACGGCGGCCTTTCTCAGCGGCTTGTCGCGCATGTACGAACGGAAGGGACGGAGCGATGTCAACATCGTCGCCGTCGCAGGAGACGGCGCGACGGCTGACTGCGGCTTTCAGAGCTTGTCGGCCGCGGCAGAGCGAGGCGAAAAGATGCTGTATATCTGCTATGACAACGAAGGCTATATGAACACGGGCTATCAGCGCAGCTCGACGACGACGCTGGGGTCCCGCACGTCGACGACGCCTTTGGGCAGCAAAATCAGCGGCAAGGAACAGCAGCAGAAGTATGTGCCCCTCATCATGGCCATGCATCAGATCGAATACTGCGCTACGGCCTCGCCGTCCCACATGAAGGACATGGTGGAAAAAATCCAGAAGGGGCTGGAGGCCAGCAAGAAGGGCTTCGCGTACCTGCATGTTTTCTCGCCCTGCCCGACGGGCTGGGGCTATGGTAGCCACATGAGTATTACGATGGCTCGCCGGGCTGTAGAGTCCAATCTGTTTCCTCTGTGGGAAATGGCCGAAGGCAAGCTGACCGTAAACGTCAAGCCGGCCAATCCCCTGCCCGTAGCCGACTTTGTCGAAGCCATCGGCAAGTTCAAGGCACTCAGCGACGAAGCGATTGCGGCAATTCAGCAGCGGACAGATCAGAGGTTTCAGCTGCTGCTGACGTTAGCCGGAAATGAATAGAGATGCGTCATAACGTATGTTACCTGCCTGAGGCGGCACTGCGCTGCTTCAGGTTTTTTCCTGCCTATTTCTGCCTAGCCAGGGTATGACATATATCGTATAATAAGTACATATGTACCATCTTATTTTCGTAGAAGGAGACACTTATGAATTTGGAAGAATGCCGGAAGGAAATCGACAGGCTGGACAAAGAGCTGACGAATTTGCTGGAGCAGCGCATGCAGGTAGTGGCGAAGGTAGCCGCATATAAAAAGGAAAATCACATGGAAATATTCGACCCGCGGCGGGAGCGGCAGGTCCTCGACAAGATTGCCGCTATGGCGCAGTATAAGGAGCTGGCTCCGTACTTGCAGAAGATCTATCAATGCATTATGGACGAAAGCAAAAACTATGAACGGGAGTATATGAAGTTATAAATATGGCAGATATGGAAACGGTGCAGGGGGCGGTAGAACGCGTTTTGTTTGAGGCCCCCGATTCGGATTATATAGTCTTCCGCATTCGGCGCGAAGACGACGAGTCCCTGCTGACGGTTACGGGAAACGGCCCGAAGCCGCTGGTTGGAGACCGCATAGAAATCATGGGCCGGTGGACCCAGCATAAAAAGTATGGCCGCCAAATGGCGGCGTCGGCGTGGAAGCGCCTCATTCCCGATACGGCCGACGGCATCGAGCGGTTTTTGGCGTCGGGCGCCGTAAAGGGCATTGGACCGTCTCTGGCTCGCCGTATCGTATCGGCCTTCGGCAGCCAGACGATGGCCGTCATGGAAAAGGAACCAAAACGCCTGCTGGAAATCGAAGGCATCGGCGCGAAAAAGCTGGCCGTCATTACTGAATCGTTTTATGAAGAAAAGCAGGTCAACGACCTGGCCTTGGATTTGGAGACCCACGGCGTGTCGGGGCGCTATGCGGCGCGGCTCGTGCAGAAATACGGCGAAGAAGCCCTGTATGTGCTGACAGAGGAGCCGTACCGCATGATTGCCGAAATAGACGGCATCGGCTTTAAAACGGCCGACCAGATTGCCTTGGCGTACGGCATGGACCCGCAGTCGCCGGAGCGGCTGGCGGCGGGCTTGACGTATGTCCTGCAGGACATGACGCAGAACGGCCACGTATGTATTCCTGATAGGGAGCTCGTCTACCGGGCGTCCCTCATCTTGCGGGCGGAACAGCTGATGCTGCGGGATGTGCTGACTGAAGCGCTCGCCATGGGGCAGCTTTGTGCCGATGATTACGGCGGAGAGACCTATGTGTATACGCTGCAGGCCTATGAAGAAGAACGGGGCGTTGCCGAGCGGATCCGGGAAATGGCCGCGTATACGCCGCCTAAGCCGCGAAGGCATGTGGAATTGTTTTTAGACCGCTGGCAGGAGTCGTGTCAGTTCCAGCTGGCCGAGGGGCAGCGCGAAGCCGTATCCCAATCCCTGCAGTCGGGAATGCTGGTCATTACCGGCGGCCCGGGGACCGGCAAGACGACGGTCGTGCAGGCGATTATCCGCCTGGCCGAGCAGGAAGGGCTGCGCATCGTCTTGTGCGCGCCTACGGGGCGGGCGGCGAAGCGCCTGGCCGAAACGACGGAGCGCAAGGCTAAGACGATTCACCGCCTTCTCGTGCCGGAAGGCTTTGCCGGCGGCCGGCAGGTTTTCGAATACAACGAAACGAAGCAGCTGCCTGCCGATTTGGTCATCGTCGACGAAGTTTCCATGCTGGATATGGAAATGCTGTATCACTTGCTGCAGGCGTTGAGCCCGCACTGCCGGTGCATCCTCGTCGGCGACGCCGATCAGCTGCCGTCGGTCGGAGCTGGCGCCGTCCTTCACGATATTATTCAGTCTGACATACTCCCCGTCGTGCGGCTGCAGACGATTTTCCGCCAGAAAGAAGGGGGACGCATCGTGACGAACGCCCATCTCATCAACGGCGGCGGCCTGCCCGTAGTCAATGAAGACGAGGAATTCCGATTCGTGGAAATTGAACGGGAAGAGCAGGGAGCAGACGTGATCTGCCGGCTGTACGCGGCGGAAACGGCAGAGGCCGGCGATAAGTTCGCCGTGCAGGTGCTGTCGCCTATGTATAAAAATCCCTGCGGCGTCGATAATTTAAACGCCGTCATACAGTCCGCCGTCAACGGGCCCCAAAAAGGCAAGGGAGAGCATAAGGCGGGAAAGATGACCTTCCGTACAGGCGATAAGGTCATGCAGAAGCAGAACAACTATGACAAGGGCGTATTTAACGGCGACATCGGTGAGATTTTTGCCGTGCAGGACGACATCGTGTACGTGCGCTATCCGGAGCAGGACATCAAGTACGAAGGGCAGGAAATCGATGAAATTACCCTGGCCTATGCTATAACGGTTCATAAGAGCCAGGGGAGCGAGTACCATACGGTTATCATGACGCTCGTCAACAGCCATGGCATCATGCTGCAGCGGAACCTGCTGTATACGGCGGTTACGAGGGCCAAGGGCAAGGTCATTCTCGTCGGTACGAAAGCGGCCCTGCGCACGGCCGTTCAAAACGTGCGGACGAGCCGGCGCTTTACCTTGCTGGCTCAGCGGCTGAGGGAGGAAGAAATATGCTGAAGGAATGGCTGCTGAACCTGTTGTATCCGCCGCGCTGTCCTGGCTGCGGCGCTGCCGTAAGCCGTCATGGCCAGTGGTGTTCTTCCTGTTTTGGGGCAGTCTGGCGTCCGCGCCGGCTCGCGCGGAAACGGGAAAGCCGCCTAGCCGCCTGTTACTGCCTGTGCGATTACCGCGGGCCTGTCCGGACGATGCTGCAGCGGCTTAAATATGACGGGGCCGTGCGCTACGAACGGGCTGCGGAGGAACTGCTGACGCAGTTTCCTTGGCCGGAGCGGCTGGGGCATATCGACTGCGTCGTGCCGGTGCCCCTGGCTCCGGAAAAAGAGCGCAAGCGGGGATTCAACCAGTCGGAAGTATTGTTCCGCTCCTGGGCGGAACAGCGCTGGCCATGGAAAGACGGCCTGCAGCGCGTCCGTTCGACTCAGGCCCAGTGGCATCTGGACAAGGCGGACCGCGCTGACAACGTAAAACGAGCCTTTGAAGTCAAAGGCTCGTTTGAGGTACGGGGAAAGCATATTCTGTTGGTCGACGACATTTATACGACGGGGACGACGATGGAAGCCTGCGCTTACGCGCTGCATAAAAAAGGCGCTGCCAGCGTGACGGGATTCGTCGTTGCCAGCGGCGCCTTATAATTGACCTAACGTTTCGATAAATGCCTTGACGACTTCCGGGTCGAAGAGGATGCCTGAAGCGCTGAACATTTCGCGGACGGCCTGCTGCTTCGTCTTGGCCCAGAGCTCTGTCGACGGGTTGATGATGCGGTCGTAGTAGTCTGCGACCGCGATGATGCGGGCGCAGAAGGGAATATTGGCCCCGCGCAGGTGTTTGGGAAATCCCGAGCCGTCCCACCGTTCGTGGTGATAGCGGATATACGGCACGATATCCTGACAGCAGGGAATGTTTTCCAGCATGTTGCCGCCCGCCGCGGCGTGGCGCTTGTACTGGGCGTTTTCCCGGCGGTTGAGATAAGGGATTTTTGCCAGCAGCGTATTGGAAACGAAGAGAAGGCCGACGTCGTGCAGCAGGGCCGCGTGCTTGATCTGCTCAATTTCACTTTTGGGAAGAGCCAGCTTGGCGGCGATGCTGACGCTGTAGTTGGCAACCTGGAGAGAGTGCATATACAGCCGTTGGTTCTTCAGTTGTATGAATTTGAGCAGCTCCGCCGTAATCGTGTCGAGGGAATTCATTTCCTCCATCCCGATGCCGGCGGCCTGTTTCAGCGATACCATGTACATGACGGACAAAACCTTTCTTCAATACTATATTACTTCTTTTTTATGCGCCGGGAACGGCGCATTTTTTGCGGATGGCGCAGGATATTAAACATCCTGGCGCTCGTTTTTTTGATGCGGGAGCCCGTATTCTTCATGCGGCGGACCGTCGTAATCTTCGATTTGCGGGCAGGCCGCATGTCGCGGAGCGAGCCGAAGTCGCCGCGGCGGATGCTCGTAGCTTTGATGCGGTCGGAGCCTAAGATGACCTTCAGCGTGCTCATGACGTGGCTGGCGTTGAGGTCGTTGTTGAAGCTGTAAATGTCGACGGCGACGTAAGCCAGCTGGGGATAAATGTGGATGCAGAGATGGGCGTTTTTCGACACGCCGATACAGACGAGCTCCTCCGCGTCGTCATGGTACAGCGTG
Source organism: Megasphaera sp. An286 (assembly GCF_002163455.1). NCBI lineage: Bacteria > Bacillati > Bacillota > Negativicutes > Veillonellales > Veillonellaceae > Megasphaera > Megasphaera sp. An286. Next base: position 194,936 of record NZ_NFIY01000001.1, read on the forward strand.
ATGCCCTCGATGGGCGCGCCGACAGGCTCGAAGGCCTTTTTTACCAGATTCTGCAGTTCGTCGTTCGTCGTCAGTTCTGCCTTGCAGTTGTAAAAGTCTATCAGTAAATGTTTTCCTAATGTATTAGCCATGAATTTCCACCCGTTAGTTTAGTACAGCTCATTATATACTGTTTTTTCCGCCTTGTAAACGCAGTTTTCCAAATGGAAATAAGGACGGAGATACTATAAGTATTTTCTATTATCGTAAAATATACGTAAAAATGCGACCTCCGAAGCTATCGGGCAAGAGATGCCTATGGTTAACATATCAAAATGTCATAAAACTATGCTGAATATGCCTTCTGTTTTACGGCAAAAGAAATATCATTCATTGTCTTGTCAGCTGTAAATGCTTGATGCTATAATAGCAGGTAAACGATGAAGAGAAAGGGGATTGCAATGGAATTGATTGAAAAGGAAATTGCCCGGCTGAAAAAGGAGCGACGCGCCGTCATATTGGCTCACTACTACGTGCCCGACGACGTACAGCGCGTCGCCGATTACGTCGGCGATTCTTTTTACTTGAGCAAGAAGGCAAAAGAGACTGACGCCCAGACGATCGTGTTCGCCGGCGTACGTTTCATGGGAGAAAGCGCGAAAATCCTCAATCCGCAGAAACGGGTCCTCATGCCGGACAGCACGGCCGACTGCCCTATGGCGCACATGGTCACGGCGAAGGCCGTAGAAGACATGCGCCGGCAGTACGACGACCTGGCCGTCGTATGCTACGTGAACTCCACGGCGGAGATTAAGACGCACAGCGACGTGTGCGTTACGTCGTCCAATGCGGTGCACATCGTCAAGAAGCTGCCGCAGCGCAATATATTCTTTATTCCCGATAAAAATCTGGGGCATTACGTGAGCACGCAGGTTCCGGAAAAGCATATCCTGTGCAATGACGGCTACTGTCCCCGGCACAACGGCGTCCGCCCGGACGTCGTACGGGCCTGCAAGGAACAGCATCCCAAGGCCCTGTTTTTGGTTCATCCCGAATGCCCGGAAGAAGTTTTGGCCTTAGCTGATTACATCGGCAGTACGGCCGGCATTATCGAGTATGCCGGAAAAGCCGGAGCCGACGAATTCATTATCGGGACCGAGGACGGCGTTATGTACGAATTGACGAAGCGGTATCCGGAAAAGACGTTTTATTCCGTCATGGAAGGCCGGGTCTGCGAAGATATGAAGAAAGTGACGCTGGAAAAGGTACTGCAGTGCCTGCGCGACGGGACGGGAGAAATTACCGTGTCCGACGAAGTGCGGGAAAAAGCGCTTCGTTCGCTGGACCGCATGCTGGAATTAGCTGAATAAGGCGATTTGATAAAGAGGGAATAGGTATGAAGATAATAAATACGGACGTGCTGATCGTAGGGACCGGCGCCAGCGGGCTCTTTGCGGCGCTCCACCTGCCGACGGACAAGCAGGTGCTGATGATTACGAAAGACCAGACAGAAAACAGCGATTCCTATTTGGCTCAGGGCGGCATCTGCGTGCTGCGCGACGAAGACGATTATGACAGCTTCATGGAAGATACGCTGAAAGCCGGCCATTATGAAAACCGGCGCGAGTCTGTCGACATCATGATTCGTTCCTCCCGCAGCGTCATCGACCAGCTTATCCGCTGGGGCGTGGATTTCGCCATGAAGGACGGGCAGCTGGATTACACGCGGGAAGGATGTCATTCCAAAGCGCGGATTCTTTACCATGAAGACGTGACGGGGAAAGAAATTACCAGCAAGCTGCTGGCCGCCGTGCGCGGCCTGCCGAATGTGACGATTCTGGAATATACGACGATGATCGATTTGGTAGCCAAGGATAACCGGTGTCTCGGCATTATCGCCCGGGATGAAGCAGGCGGATACATGGCCATTGAAGCTGCCAAGACGATATTAGCCAGCGGCGGCGTAGGCGGATTGTACGAAAGGTCTACGAATTTTCCCCACCTGACGGGCGACGCCATTGCCATTGCCCGCCGGCACGGCATCGCTCTGGAGCATATCGACTACGTGCAGATTCACCCGACGTCGCTGTATACGACTCATCCCGGCCGAAGCTTTTTGATTTCCGAATCTGTCCGCGGCGAGGGGGCCAGGCTGTACGGCAAGGACGGCCGGCGGTTTGCCAGCGAGGTGCTGCCCCGCGACGTGATGACGGCGGAAATCCGCAAGCAAATGGCCAAAGACGGCATGCCCTACGTATGGCTGGACATGACGGTCCTCGGAAAAGACACGATTTTCCGCCATTTCCCCAATATCTATCAGAAATGCCTGGAAGAGGGCTTCGACGTAACGAAGGACTGGATTCCCGTCGTACCGGCCCAGCATTACTTCATGGGCGGCATCCACGTCGACTCTTTCAGCAAGACGACGATGGACGGATTATACGCCGTTGGTGAAACGAGCTGCAACGGCGTGCACGGTAAAAACCGCCTGGCCAGCAACTCGCTGTTGGAAAGCTTGGTCTTTGCCGAACGGGCTGCCGGGCAGGTTAGCCAGCAGATACGGCGTCCGGCGGCGCGTCCAGAGGGAGAATTTGAATGGCTCGGCGAACGGGCTGTTCAGGCGCTGAAAAAGGAAGAACGTACGCTGGCAGCGCAGTATAAGGCCGAAGTATTACAAGAAATGGAACGGGAGCGGAGTGCACAATGAATGAACTGAATTCGATTACGATGAAGCTGCATGTAGATCCGATATTGATGATGGCCCTGCAGGAAGATATCAGCAGCGAGGACGTGTCGACGAACGCCGTCATGCCCGAAGCCTGCCTGGGCGAAGTAGAGCTGCTCAGCAAGGCCGACGGCGTCATCGCTGGCTTGCCGGTCTTTGCCAGAGTGTTTACGCTGCTGGATGAAGAGACGGACTTTACCTTTTATGTCAAAGATGGCGACAGAGTGTCCAAGGGACAGAAGCTGGCCGTCATCCGCGGCGATATCCGGGCGCTGCTGTCAGGCGAACGGGTGGCGCTCAACTATCTGCAGCGCCTGAGCGGCGTGGCTACGTACACAAACCGGGTCGTCAAGCTGCTGGAGGGAAGCGGTATTAAGCTACTCGACACGCGCAAGACGACGCCGAATATGCGGCTTTTGGAAAAATACGCCGTTACCGTCGGCGGCGGCTGCAACCACCGCTACAATTTGTCCGACGGCATTTTACTGAAGGACAATCACATCGGCGCAGCCGGCTCGGTGGCGAAAGCCGTTGCCATGGCCAAGGCCTACGCCCCCTTCGTCCGCAAGATAGAAGTGGAAACGGAGACCCTCGACATGGTGCGCGAAGCCGTCGAAGCCGGCGCCGATATTATCATGTTCGACAACATGACGCACGATATGATGAAGGAAGCTGTGGCTATCATCGACGGCCGGGCGGAAACGGAATGCTCGGGCAACGTAACAGAAGAAAACATCAGCAAGCTGAAGGATGTAGGAGTAGATTATATTTCCAGCGGAGCCTTGACCCATTCTGCGCCGATTTTGGATTTGTCCTTAAAGCATCTTCATCGCCTGTAATTTCATTTGCATAGTAAAACAGCGTCTCGGCGAAAGGAGCGGAGACGCTGTTTTTGTGTGCTGGCCTATTTTCTCTTATCGGCATTCCAATCCAGTATAATGCCCGTGTCCGGGTCGATTTCAAATTCGTAATACATCGTGCCGGTGAAAAGCCGTCCTTCATAGCGCGGCGCACCGTCGTCGGACTCGCGCCAGATCTGCACGTCCTGCGGCGAAGCGCCGGGCACCTTGGATAAGACGATGTCTTTCGCTTCGTCCATGGAAACGGGATGCCTGTCCTGACGGCGGGCCCATTCGTTCTTGACTTCGTAATCGGAGCCGACGATGTCTCCGCTGTGCATGTCGATTTCAAAATCGTAGTCGCCGTAATCCGTTTCAAATTCCACGTCGTATACGGGAATGGCGGCGTCCCTGTCGCGGTCTATTTTTACATTGTACGCCTGATTTGCAGAAACGCCGGCATGATCCAAGGCGATGGACAGGGCGTCATCGGCGCTGATGTCGGCGGCGCGCTGCTGCGATGCGGGAACTGGCTGCGCTGTCGGCTTTGCCGCTGCAGATTCCGCCGTCTGGCCGCAGCCGCTCAGGGAGAGCAGGGCGGCCAAGGCCAGGAGACAGCAGGCAATAGTGCTTCGATTCATGATCATTCCTCCTCATCAAAATATACTTTTATTATAGTCCCATAGGGAAAAAAGACAACGCGTTTACAGCAAAAGGCCGCAGCATCTGTTAGGGTGCTGCGGCCTTTCTTGTCCTAGTCTTAGTTAGTTGTCTTCGTGGCGGCGCATAGGCGTGAAGGTAAATTCACTGCCGTCAAAGCCGATGGCGACGGTATCGCCTTCGCGTACCGTACCGGCGATAATGTCATGGCTCAGCGCCGTTTCTACCGTATGGGTAATGAGGCGGCGGAGAGGACGGGCGCCGAACTGCGGGTTGAATCCCTGATCGCCCAGGGCCTGCAGTGCTTCGTCGCTCCACGTAAGGTGAATCTTAACCTGCTTTTCCAGCCGTTCGCCCAGGCGTTCCAGAAGGATGGAGGCGATATCTTTGACCTGTTCTTTCTGCAGGGCCTTGAAGACGACGATGTCGTCGACACGGTTGAGAAATTCCGGGCGGAAATACTGCTTCAGCAAGTCGCGGACCTTTTTGTCGGCTTCTTCAAAATTCTGCGATTCGAGGATTTCATGAGAGCCTAAGTTGCTGGTCATGATGATGATGGTGTTCTTGAAGTTGACGACCCGGCCTTTGCCGTCAGTCAGCCGGCCATCGTCGAGAATCTGCAGGAGGACGTTGAAGATGTCTGGATGGGCCTTTTCGATTTCGTCGAGGAGGATGACGCTGTAGGGACGGCGGCGGACGGCTTCGGTCAGCTGGCCGCCTTCATCGTAGCCGACGTATCCCGGAGGCGCCCCGATGAGGCGGGACACGGTGTGTTTTTCCATGTATTCGGACATATCGATGCGGATGATGTTCCGTTCGTCGTCAAAGAGGGCTTCGGCCAGGGTTTTGGCAAGTTCGGTCTTGCCGACGCCTGTCGGGCCGAGGAAGATGAACGAGCCGATGGGGCGGTTCGGATCCTTGATGCCGGCGCGGGCCCGCATGATGGCGTCGCTGACGACCTGGACGGCCGCATCCTGGCCGACGACTCGTTTATGAAGGGTTTCGTCGAGGTGGAGCAGTTTTTCCCGTTCGCCGGTGAGCATCTTGGTGACGGGGATGCCTGTCCAGCGGCTGACGACCTGGGCGATGTCTTCTTCACCAACCTCTTCTTTTAAGAGCTGCGAATCCTGATGTTCTGCCAAATAGGCTTCCTGGTCCTTCAGCTTTTGTTCCAGTTCAGGCAGCTTGCCGTATTTTAATTCCGACGCCTTGGCGTAATCGTAGTTGTGTTCCGCTTGTTCCATCTGGCCTCTGACGGAATCGATTTCCTTTTTGATGGCCTGCGTGCGGAGGATGGACTGTTTTTCTTCATCCCACTGGGCTTTGAGCTGGCTTTCTTTTTCTTTCAGTTCGTCTTTTGTTTCGACGATTTTGGCCAGCCGTTCTTTTGAAGCTTCGTCCGTTTCTTTCGTGAGCGATTGTTCTTCAATTTCCAGCTGCATGATCTTATGGCGCAATTCGTCGATAGGCGTCGGCATCGATTCGATTTCCGTGCGCAGCTTGGCGGCGGCTTCGTCGACTAAGTCGATGGCCTTATCGGGGAGGAAGCGGTCGGAAATGTAGCGGTCCGACAGTACGGCGGCGGCTACGAGGGCCTTGTCGCGGATGCGGACGCCGTGATGGATTTCATACCGTTCTTTCAGGCCGCGGAGGATAGTAATCGTGTCTTCTACGTTCGGCTGGTCGACCATGACGGGTTGGAAGCGCCGTTCCAGGGCGGCGTCCTTTTCGATATACTTCTGGTATTCGTTCAGCGTCGTCGCGCCGATGCAGCGCAGGTCGCCGCGGGCCAGCATCGGTTTTAAGATGTTGCCGGCGTCCATGGAGCCTTCAGACGCGCCGGCTCCTACGACCGTATGGATTTCATCGATGAACAGGAGGATCTGGCCGTCCGATTTGGCGATTTCGTTTAAGACCGATTTGAGTCGTTCTTCGAATTCGCCGCGGTATTTAGCTCCGGCGATCAGAGAACCCATGTCGAGGGAGTAAAGCGTCTTATTTTTCAGCGATTCCGGTACGTCGCCGCTGACGATGCGGCGGGCCAGCCCTTCGACAATAGCCGTTTTGCCGACGCCCGGTTCGCCGATGAGGACAGGGTTGTTTTTGCGGCGGCGCGACAAGATTTCGACAGTACGGCGGATTTCGTCGTCGCGGCCGATGACCGGGTCCAGCTTGTTCTGGCGTGCGGCAGCCGTCAAATCGCGGCCGTATTTTTCCAGGGCCTTATAATTGCCTTCCGGGTTGTCCGTATTGACGTTGCTCTTGCGGTTGGCCTTCACGGCGGTCATAATGTTGTTTTTCGTCAGGCCGAATTCGCGGCACAAGGATTGCATATCGTCGCTGCTTTCTTCGACGATGCCCATGAGGAGATGTTCCGTGCTGATATAGTCGTCGTGCATGGATTCCGCCAGCTGCTGGGCTTTGCCGATGACCCGGACCATTTCCGTCGACATGGACATTTGGCTTTGTCCTTTGACAGAGGGAATCTTTTTCAGCATTTGTTCCAAACGGGCCTGCAGCATGGGCAAATCCGTATGGCATTCGGAGAAAATCGTGGAGAGAAGACCTTCCGGTTCCTTTACGAGCCCCATGAGCATGTGGACGGAAGAAATTTCCTGATTATAGTGCAGCGCGGCGATTTGCTGGGCTGACTGAAACGCGTCGATTACTTTCTGCGTGTATTTTTCATTTCCCATAATAAGACCTCCTTATATTACAGGCGATTCATAACGTAATATGGTGTGCGAGTATTTGTATATGCTCAAGTATCATTATACCTATAAAAGTCAAAAAGTCAATAGAACAAAAGATAAAAACGAAGAAGATCTATCTTGACAATAAAAAATCCCTTCCGTACAATGCCAATAGGATGAGAGAGAAGGGGTAGTATATGAAAGAAGAAAATCTCTTGGCCTTGGAAAAGCAGGCCTTTCAGGGCGATGCGGAAGCGCAGTGCCGCCTTGGCGACGTATATTTTTTTGACGGCGATGAAGACGATTTAGCTCGCTCTTTCTATTGGTACGGCATGGCGGCCCGCCGCGGCTGGGCTGAAGGACAGTATAACCTGGCCTATCAATACGAACAGGGATTGGGCGTGCCGCAGGACTATGAACGGGCCGGCAGCTGGTATAAGAAGGCGGCTCTGCAGGGACATGGGCCGGCGGCCAATAATTTAGGACATTTATATGAAATCGGCTGCGGCGTGCCCCAAGATTATAAGGCGGCTTTATTTTGGTACGAACAGGCCGGACGGAACGGCGACGCCGACGGGCAGTGCAATGCCGGCATCATGTATCAATTTGGCTATACCGGCGAGGCCGATTACGAGCAGGCAGCCTATTGGTATGCTCAAGGTGCGGCGCAGGGAAATTTTATTGCCCAAAATAATTTAGGTTATCTATATGAAATGGGAAAGGGTGTCGAAAAGGACGAAGCGAAGGCGGCGGCCCTGTACGAGCAGGCGGCCTTTGCCGGCGACGGGCCGGCGCAGAATAATTTAGGCCAGCTGTACCGCGACGGCCGCGGCGTCGCCCAGGATTTGCAGCAGGCGGCGTATTGGTTTGCCCTGTCGGCTGCCAGCGGCTATACAGAGGGAATTAAGAATTATATATACGCCCTGGAGCATGGCGAAGGCGTGCGGCAGGATATACAACAGGCAGCCTACTGGCACAATCTGCTTCATGAGTTGGAGAAGCCATGAGAAGACATTGCCATTGGAACCTGCGCTGGATTTAACCTATACCATGCTGCCATTAAGATAATACGGCACTGTAAATGAAGAATTATATAAAATAATAACAGGCTGATGCAGAACATTCCTTGATGCTGCATCAGCCTGTTTGCTGTAATTATATTAAATCAAAATATTGATGAATATCATGAGAATCGACGCGTTGACCGGGTCGATGATGAGCGAACCGATGAGGGGGATGACGAAGAATGCCGTCGGCGCCGGACCGAAGAGCTCCGTCATAGCCGTCATATTGGCGATGGCGTTCGGCGTTGCGCCGAGGCCAAAGCCGCAGACGCCTGACGACATGACGGCCGCTTCATAGTTCCGGCCCATAGTGCGGTAGACGATGAAGTAGGCGAACAGGGCCATGAAGACGGTCTGCGTCAGCAGGAGGACGATCATCGGAAGGGCCAGCGCGCCGAGCTGCCATAGTTTCAGGCTCATGAGGACGCAGGTCAGGAAAATGGTCAGCCCTAAGTTGCCGAGTACCTCGCTTTCCCGCTGGTATACGGGATAGACGTGGGTGAAGTCGGCAATATTCCGGATGACGGCGGCGACGAGCATAGAGCCGATGTAGGCCGGGAAGACGAGGCCGACGCTGACGAAGAAATTGCTGACTAACGTGCCCAGGCCCATAGCTAAAAAGAGGTGGGCCATGGCGTTCATGAAGCGGTGATTGTTAATCGTCTGGCCTGATTTTTGTTCCTGCTCGATGGCTTCATGGGCTTTTTCTTTATCAGCTGCGGCGGCTTCCAGCTTTTCTACTTCCGGCTGCGCCGCGGCCGGGTCGAGGCGTTCTGCAGCGGCGCTGCTGTGCAGGTCGAATTTATGGACGAGGCGTTCGCCGACTGGGCCGCCGATGATGCCGCCGGCGACGAGACCGAAGGTAGCTGCGGCGACGGAAATAGTCGTGCCGTTTTCAAGGCCTATTTTTTCCAGAACCGGGCCGAAGGCCGCCGACGTAGCGTGGCCGCCGACGAGGGGAATTGAACCTGTCGCAAGCCCCATGAGGGGATTCAAATCGAAGACGCTGGTCAATCCTACGCCGATGATATTTTGGCAGAGAATCAAAACTGTCGTGATTACGGCCATCTTGAATACGAGGACGCCGCCTCGCTTGATCAGGCTTAGGCTGGCCGTGTAGCCGACGCTCGTAAAGAAAAGCATCATGCAGATATTCTGCATCGTCGTGTCCTGCTCATACGTCCAGATTCCGTTCGTGTACAAGACGCAGTTGAGGATTGCAAATAAGATGCCGCCGACTACCGGAGCCGGAATACAATACTTGCGGAGAAAGCCCAGCTTGACGCGCAGAAACACGCCGACGTAATATACGATGATGGCGGCCGCCAAGGTTTGATAAATATTTAGATTTAACGATATCCCCATGCTGCAAAACCCCTTCCAATTCCCTGATTATAAAATTTGATTTTGGGATATGAAATAAAAATAATAACATAGTACATCATAGCAAATTTTTGCAGAATATACAAATATTAATGCGGACTGCATGGGAAGAAAAAAGATTACTGGCGAAATATGGACTTTTTCATGGAAGGCGAGGCGTAATAATCTTTCAGGCCGCCGCGGCCGGACGGCGAGCGGAAGCACAGGGATTGTATATCGGTGCTCCGCATATCGTACTGGATCATTCGCTGCCCGAAGGGCGAAAGGCGGTTCAGGCCTGTCCGCAGCCTCGTAATGATGGGGATTTCTTTTTTCGCTTCCTTTAAGACGGACGCGCCGAGGGGCGACAAGGCCAATACACGGCCGTATTGGGGCCCTTCGAGGTAGGCTTTTTCCATATCGGCGCGGCTTACGGCAAGGGCCGTATAGGCTCCCATGCGGCGCAGGCGGCTGTAGGCGTAGCGCTTCGTCTTCAAGGCGTCGAGCGCTTCCGGCCAGGACGTCGATTGCAGAAGGCAGCGTTGCCAGCGGTTTTCCAGGCCCTCCGAAAAGGCCGGCAAGGCGAGGAGTTCCTGCGGCGAGAGGAGGCGGCTGCGGTACAGGATGCAGTCGCCGTAGCGGCTGTAGTCGGCGTATTGGCCCTGAGAAAGGAGACGGCCTATGTCGGCCAGCTCCTTTGCTGGAAGATACGGCGCGGCATCTTCAAGGCGGCCGGCCTGCAGCTCGCGGCGAATCGCCGAGGCGCTGGCAAAGGGGCCGGTTAAGTCTGCTCCGTCATGTTTTCCTTGCCGGAGAATGGGGACGAATTCGAAAGACGGCGCGTAGCGATGAATCGCCTTGACGTATTCCAGGGCCAGCAGGGCGTTCGGCTCGCCGAGGAGCGCCGCCGTTTCCGGCGTAGTCTGACTGGCCGTGGCCTGGCTGACGTACTGGCCGTAGGTCAGCCCTGTTTGGCCGGGGCGGAAATCGTCGAGGACTGCAAGGGACGCCTGGGCGAGGCGATGAAAATCGTCGGCCGTACCGTCTTCTACGCCGCAGGACAGATGGGTACAGCCGAGGCGGGCCGCCAGCCGGACGGCGCCGGCGGCAAAGCCTTCGGCGCTGGACAAGGCGTAGAGGGCCGGCAGCTCGACAACGCAGTCGGCGCCGCCGTCCAATGCCCAGGACGCCCGGGTCCATTTATCGAATAAGGCCGGCTCGCCGCGCTGGACGAAAGAGCCGCTCATGACGACGACGATCGGCGCGCTGCTGCCGAAACGGCTGCGCAGGGTGCGAAGCATATAGTGATGGCCGTTGTGAAAGGGATTGTATTCTGCAATGACGGCAATGCGGTTCATAATAGTCTCCTTTATCTGACGTTTGAGTTTCTAATGTATTGTTTATTATATACTACGATGAAGGGCGATTGAAATAAAAAATAGAGTAGAATAATATGGCTAATATGCTTGTATAAAAGGCATGACAGGAATTCATGATTGTCCTCATATTTCCCTTTTTATCAAAAGCGGAATATGCTATAATGAACGTAGTCTGGAGAAAGCATAAAATTAGGTGGTTGTATGATGAAACGATGGAAAACCTTATCTGTTGCGGCGATGACGGCGGCGGCAATGCTTCTGGCCGGCTGCGGCGGCGCTACGATGATGGAGGAATACAGCTTTGGATACGCCCAGCTGAAGGCCGGCGATTCGGAAGTATATCTCCTGAGTCCCTTTGATTTAGCCCATGTCAGACGGCAGGGCAGCGGCGCCATGATGTATGTCAACAACGACAAGCACCTGAATCTGATCGTGATGTCGGAGCCTGCCGGTGAAATGACGCCGCAGATGGCAGCCGAGCGCGACGTGGCCATGCTGGAACAGACGCCGGATATTTCGGATCTGCAAACGAAGATCACTCCGACGACAGCCGGCGGAAGACCGGCCGTGAAAGGGGAGTATACGTACCGCGAACCCCTGAACGGCCAAGTATCCGATCTCGTCGTACAGAGTCTCTTCTTTGAAGATAACGGTCAAATTTGGCACGTCATGTACATGTACCGTCAAGGCGACGGCATGGGACAGGAAGTGACCGAGTATATTTTTGGCCAAATAAAATAATTACAGAAAATGAAAGAGGGTAAATTGCATGATCGTATTGGTTGTAAACTGCGGAAGCTCGTCCTTGAAATACCAGTTGGTAAACATGGACAATGAAGAAGTCATGGCAAAAGGGGTTGTCGAAAAAATCGGCTTGTCCGATTCTTTGCTGACCCATAAATGGAATGGCCAGAAAAAAGAAATCCAGCAGTCTATTCCGGATCACCAAGTTGCTGTTAAGCTCGTATTGGATATTTTGACAGACGCAGAATGCGGCGTCATCAAATCGATGGATGAAATTGATGCCGTAGGCCACCGCGTCGTTCACGGCGGCGAAGAATTCGCCTGCTCGACGCTGATTACGGACGAAGTCATGAAAGCCCTGGAAAAATGCTCCGCTATGGCTCCGCTCCACAATCCGCCCAACATCATCGGCATCAACGCCTGCAAAGCTATTATGCCGAACGTTCCTCAGGTCGGCGTATTCGATACGGCCTTCCATCAGACGATGCCGGCGAAAGCTTTCATGTATGGCCTTCCGTATGAATTATACAAAGAAGACGGCATCCGCCGCTATGGCTTCCACGGCACGAGCCATCGCTATGTAGCCGGCCAGGTTGCGAAAGTAATGGGCGTACCTGTCGAAAAACTGCGCATCATCAACTGCCACTTGGGCAACGGCTCTTCCCTGGCAGCTATCAAATACGGCAAATGCGTCGACACGACGATGGGCTTTACTCCCCTGGCAGGCGTACTCATGGGCACGCGCTGCGGCGATATCGACCCGGCTATCGTCCTCAACGTCATGGATAAACACAACTTGTCCACGAAGGAAATGGACGCTCTCATGAACAAAAAATCCGGCGTTCTCGGTATTTCCGGCGTTTCCAGCGACTTCCGCGATCTCGGCGACGCAGCGTCCCAGGGCAACGAACGGGCTCAGCTGGCGCTCGACATGTTCCACTATCAGGTTCGTAAATTGATCGGCGCATTGGCTGTTGCCATGGAAGGGGTCGACGTCATTACCTTTACGGCCGGCGTAGGCGAAAACGGCATTGAAGACCGCGCCGCTATCTGCCAGGGCTTGGAATTCCTGGGCGCTAAATTGGATCCCGAACGGAACAATGTCCGCGGCAAAGACACGCTGATCAGCACGGACGATTCTACTGTCAAGATGTACGTCATCCCGACGAACGAAGAAATCATGATTGCCCGCGATACGAAAGACATCGTATCGAACCTCTAATAGGGCATATCTGGCGTCGGCCGGAAGGCGCGTCTGCTGCATGTAGTTTTTAACGCAACGTAAAACAGGGGCTGGGAGCAGGGTAGAGGGAGTTAGATTCCCCTATGCTGCTCCAGCCCCTATTTTTAATGAGGTGACACGATGAAGCTGTTATACTGGGACATAGACGGCACGCTGCTGAATACGGGCAGGGCCGGATTATACGCTATAGAAGAAGTCTTCCATACCATGCAGGGCGAAGACGCGGCGGTGCCGCCTATTTCTGCCGGCGGCCGGACGGACAATTACATCTGCCAGCAGCTGCTGTATAAAGCGACGGGCCGCATGCCGACAGATGAAGAAGTGAGCTGGTTTTGCCGGGAATATGAAAAGAAGCTGATGAAATGGCTTAAAGTCAAGCGGGAAGAAAGCGTGATCTTTGAGCCCGTCCGCGATATTTTGGCTTTTTTTGCCGACCGGCCGCCCTTTAAGCAGCTGCTTCTTACGGGAAACAGCGTCCACGGCGCGCGCATGAAGCTGGATTTTTTCGGCTTGTCGTCCTATTTTGATTTCGACCATTCCGGCTTTGCCTGCAATTTTTACTATCGCGACGATTTAGCGCGCCACGCCTATGGGCTGGCTAAGGACGCCTGGGGCGACGCGGTGGAAGAAATGTATGTCATCGGCGACACACCCTATGATATCCAGTGCGGCAAGGCCATCGGCGCGAAGACTATATCCGTCGCGACAGGCCATTATTCCTGTGAACAGCTGGCTCATCATGAACCGTGGAAGCTCTTGCAGACGCTTCCAGAGCCGGAAGAGTTTTTAGACCTTCTCGAATCGGAATAGGAGGACGCTGATGGCTAAAACGAAGATCCGATACGTATGCGCTAACTGCGGCAGCGTGTCCAGCCGCTGGCTGGGCCGGTGCCCCCAGTGCGGAGAATGGAATACGATGATGGAAGAACAGGCTGTGCCTGAACCGCCTAAAGGCGTCGGCGCGCGGCAGGGCAAGGGGGCGAAGCCGGCCTTGCTGCAGGATATCGCCATGGAACAGATGAGCCGCGTCCGGACGGGCATCGGCGAATTGGACCGCGTGCTGGGCGGCGGCATCGTGCCGGGAGCGCTGATCTTGCTGAGCGGCGACCCCGGTATCGGCAAATCGACCTTGGTGCTGCAGATTGCCGATGCCGTGTGCCGCCATGCCGGCGCGGTGCTGTACGGCTCCGGCGAAGAATCGGCCGGACAGATTAAGGTGCGGGCGGAACGATTGGGAATTACGGCTTCCAATCTCATCATACAGGCCGATACGTCTCTCGACGCCGTACTGCAGGAAGCAAAGCGACGCCGTCCGGTGCTGCTGATCATCGATTCTATCCAGACGATGTACAGCAGCGACGCCGACGGCATGCCGGGCAGCATGACTCAGATACGGGAAAGCACGCGGCGTCTCATGGAATTTGCCAAGACAGAGTCCATTTCGGTCATCGTCATAGGCCATGTCACGAAGGAAGGGGCGATTGCCGGACCGCGCATGATGGAACACATGGTAGACGTCGTCCTGTATTTTGAAGGCGAGCGGAATTATCAGTTCCGCGTGTTGCGGGGAATCAAAAATCGCTTTGGGTCGACGAACGAAACGGGATTGTTTACGATGGAAGAAACGGGGTTGTCCGAATTGACTAATCCGTCGCAAATGCTCCTGGCCGAGCGGTCGGCAAATCAAGCCGGCTCGGCTGTCGCCGCCGTCATGGACGGCATGCGGCCCCTTTTAGGGGAGATTCAAGCCCTGACAACGCATTCCGTTTTTGCCGTCCCGCGCCGCACGGCGTCGGGCATGGACTATAACCGGCTGATTATTCTGCTGGCCGTGCTGGAAAAGCGCGTCGGCCTGTCTTTGGGCACGCAGGACGTGTATATCAACAGCGTCGGCGGCCTGCGCGTCACGGAAACTGCCGCCGATTTAGCCGTCGTGCTGGCCGTTTTTTCCAGCCTGCGCGACATGCCGATGGACAGCCGAACCGTCGTCATGGGTGAAGTAGGCCTGACCGGCGACATACGGCGCGTGCCCCATGCCTTGCGGCGCATCAAGGAAGGCGCGAAGATGGGGTTCCAGACCTTTATCATTCCCAAGGGAAATCTGGATGAAATCAAGGAAGGAGCTTTCCCGCAATGCCGGATTATCGGGGCGGCGACGCTGCGCGACGCGATACAGGCGGCGTTTACAGCGACGTAGAAGCCTGCACAACCCATTCGCTGGGCCAAGAGAGGGGCTTCGTCGGGAAAAGTTTATCCTTTTGTAAAAAAATTGTGATGTCCCTGTTATTTTTGTGGTTTATTATTAAAAAGTGTGATATAGTTATGTAGTTATCGTAAATCATACACGGTGAAAAAGGAGGTGCGGCACAATGGATGTGGAACGTACGACTGGTACGAACGAAAAGGGAAAGGAACGGCGTACAAAGAAATTTAACGGCGGCAAGATTACCGATAATATCATGAGAGGCGTTATCATGCTGATCATGGCCGTGGTCTGCGTCATGATTTCTGATCAAATTATCGCGACGCCTTACTTCAGCGCGGAAATTGAAGTGAGATTTTTTCACGGCAGCGTTTTCGGCATTACGCTGCTTACCGTTATCGCTTATATCATAGGCGTCGTCCTGGGGGTAGCGATTGGCTATCTCATTTCTCCCTTTGTCCTTCATTTGATTTGGAAGATCATTCACCGTATCGAATCGGGAATGAGCGATTTCGAAAGCCAGGACCTGATAGTCGGAACGCTGGGTTTGCTTTTTGGACTTATTATTGCTAATTTAATTGGGCTGGCGTTTGCCCGACTGCCTATTATCGGCGCTTACGGTCCTATCGTGTTCAGCATCGTGTTCGGATATGCCGGCATGAGCATTGCTATCCGCAAGCGGGCTGATATTTTGGGGCTAGTTGGTTCTATCCGCCTGGGAAAACAGAATAAAGAACCGAACGTCAAGCGCCAGCACAATGAGTTTTCCGGAAAGCTTCTCGATACCAGCTCGATTATCGACGGCCGCATTGCGGAAATCTGCAGCACCGGATTTCTGGAAGGGCCGCTGCTGGTTCCGGTCTTCGTCCTGGAAGAGCTTCAGCTCATCGCCGATTCGTCGGATTTGCTCAAGCGGAATAAAGGACGCCGGGGCCTGGATATTTTGAAGCAGATGCAGGAAGACAACTATGTCGAAGTCAGGGTTATCAACGATGATTTCAGCGATGTCCAAGGCGTTGACTCCAAGCTCGTGCGGCTGGGCCGTCAGATCAACGCCAAGGTCGTGACGAACGATTACAATCTCAATAAGGTAGCTGCCCTGCAGGGCGTCGTCGTCCTGAATATCAACGATTTGGCCAACGCGCTGAAACCGGCCCGTATTCCCGGAGAGCAGATGGAAGTCTATATCGTAAAGGCCGGGAAGGAAGAAAATCAGGGCGTAGCATACCTGGACGACGGCACGATGATCGTCGTTGAAAACGGCCATAAATATATCGGCAAAAACGTTCCTGTCACAGTGACGTCGGTGCTGCAGACGTCGGCAGGCCGGATGATTTTTGTAAAAATTACGGATGAGTAGGTGAATTTTTTGAAAGTATCTGTTATCGTCGTAGCCGCCGGTTCAGGCCGGCGTTTTGGATATGAGCGGAATAAGCTCTTTTATCCATTATGCGGCAAACCGGTGCTGGCGCATACGCTGATGCACGTTTTTTCGGCTTCGTCCGTCGACGAGGTCGTTATCGTCAATGCCGAACGGGATCATGAGGATATCGTATCCATCGTCGAGTCTCTCCACCCATCCATGCCGGTGCGGTATGCCTTAGGCGGAGCGGAGAGGGAAGATTCCGTGTACAATGGGTTAATGGCGACGAGCCGCGACGCCGATGTCGTCATGGTTCACGACGGCTCGCGTCCTTTTGCCGGGCCGGAATGGTACGACAACGCCGTCGGGGTTATGGCCAAAGCCAAGGCTGCCGTTTACGCCATTCCCGTCAAGGATACGGTAAAGGAACGGGAAATTGCCGGCGGACAGGGGCTGCAGACGGTGCGGACCCTGGACCGGAGCCGGCTTATTGCTGTGCAGACGCCGCAGATATTTCACCGCGACGTATTGATACAGGCTCACGAGTACGCTAAAGAGCACCATATCAGCGGAACAGACGACGCGTCTTTAGTGGAAGCTTTGGGAGAAAAGCTCTTTATTTTGCAGGGCGACGAGCGGAATCACAAGGTTACGACGATGGATGACGTGCCTATTCTGGAATTTTATATGAACGGCCCGACGGAACACCGCGTCGGCAGCGGCTACGACGTCCATCCCCTGGCGGAAGGGCGGAAGCTCGTATTGGGCGGCGTAGAAATCCCTTTTGAACGGGGACTGGCCGGCCATTCCGACGCCGACGTGCTCGTTCATGCCGTGATGGACGCCTTGCTCGGAGCGGCAGGACTGAAGGATATTGGCACGTATTTTCCCGATTCAGACGCAAAGTTTAAGAATATATCCAGCCTGCTGCTGCTGGAAAAAGTGCGGCAAATCCTGATTGAAAACAGCTGCCGGGTTATCAACGTCGACGTGACGCTGATGGCGCAGCGGCCAAAGATCAAAGATTACGTGCCGCGCATGATTGAAAATATTGCCGGAGCTCTTCAGATAGACGAAGCTGCCGTGTCGGTCAAGGCGACGACGACGGAACGGCTCGGCTTTGTCGGCAAGGAAGAGGGCATGGCCGCCCAGGCTGCGGCGATGGTCCTGAAATATAGAAATAAATAGCATTTTATGGGAGGAATTGTTCATGACACAAGAAGTTCGCGTTCGTTTTGCGCCGAGCCCGACAGGCCCGTTCCATATCGGCGGTGCTCGTTCGGCGCTGTTCAACTATTTGATGGCTAAGCATACGAACGGCAAATTCGTAGTACGCATTGAAGATACAGACAGAAAGCGTTCGACCAGCGAGTCGGAAGAAAATATCAAGGAAGCCTTGAAATGGCTGGGCATTACGTGGGATGAAGGCATCGACGTCGGCGGCCCGGACGGACCGTACCGTCAGACGGACCGCCTGCCGATTTATCAGAAATATACGGAAAAACTGCTGGCCGAAGGAAAGGCCTACTATTGCTTCTGCACGCCTGAAGAATTGGAAGCGGAAAAGCAGGAACAGATGAACCGCGGCGAAACGCCTGTATACAGCGGAAAATGCCGCAATCTGCCGAAGGAAACGGTAGAGCAGTATTTAAAAGAAGGCCGTCCCTACGTCATCCGCGTCGTGACGCCGAAGGATGAAACGCTGGAATTCGACGACCTCGTCCGCGGCCACGTGGCCTTTGATTCCAATAAGGTCGGCGATTTCGTCATCGTCAAGTCCGACGGTATTCCCGTCTACAATTACTGCGTCGTCATCGATGACGCCCTCATGCGGATTACCCACGTCGTCCGGGCGGAAGAACATTTGTCTAATACGCCGCGCCAGCTCGTCCTGTACCATGCCCTGGGATTCCCCGTGCCGACCTTTGCCCACGTATCGTTGATTTTAGGTGCCGACAAGAAAAAGATGAGCAAACGCCACGGCGCTACGTCGGTGCAGCAGTACCGCGATATGGGCTATCTGCCTGACGCGCTGGTCAATTTCCTGGCCCTTCTCGGCTGGACGCCGGACAGCGATCAGGAAATCTTCAGCCGTGAAGAACTGAATCAGCAGTTCTCCTTAGACCGCGTAGCGAAGAATCCGGCCGTATTCGACATCGAAAAGCTGAATTGGATTAATTTCCATTATATGAAGCAGCTCACCGCCGATCAGCTGCTGGCCCTCTGCCTGCCCCATCTCCAGCAGGCCGGCTATGCCTCGCAGGAACCGGACGCCGCTGAGCTGTCCTGGCTGAAGGACGTCGTTTGGGCGATGCGCGAGCACGTCCAGTACGGCGCGCAGATCGTCGATGCCGTCCAGGTATTCTTTACGGAAGACTATGCTCCGGAAAATGAAGAAACGGCGGCCGTATTGAAGGAAGAAACGGCTCCGGCTGTGCTGACTATGTTCCGCGATGAGCTGGCGGCTCTGGACGAAGTAACGGCCGACACGGTACAGCCCTTGTTCAAGAAGATTCAAAAGGGCCTGAAGGTCAAGGGCAAATTCGTATACATGCCTATCCGCGTCGCCATTACCGGCGTGATGCACGGCCCGGACCTCAACGTCATCGTCGCCCTCATGGGCCGCGATAAAGTGTTGAGCCGGTTGGAGCAGAGCGGTTTGCTGAACCAATAAGGGCTTGACAGATTAGGGAATATTCGCTAATATAAGTAGCACATAGTAATAAATAATGTATATCTAAATGCAATGACCAAAATGATTTGCAGACGAGCGCTACAGAGAGAACGGGCCTGGGCTGAGAACCTGTTTAGATGGCAGAAGCTGCAAAGATGCCTTTGCGAGCAGATCAGGTGAAGCTAGTAATCTGGTCCGGATGCACCCGTTATGTGCTTTGAGATTATGGCGATGCCATAAAAACAGAGTGGAACCACGGGCCACCGTCTCTGTAAAGGGATGGCGGCCTTTTTGTATTATCAAGGAGGTTTACCATGAGAGAATTAAAAGTATATAATACGCTGACTCGTAAAAAAGAAACCTTTACGCCCGTCACGCCGGGACAGGTCAAGATGTACGTCTGCGGCATCACGCCGTACAATCATTCCCATATGGGCAACGCCCGTCCCTTCGTCACCTGGGACGTCATCAAGCGCTACCTGGAACACCTGGGCTATGAAGTAACGCATATTCAGAACTTTACCGACGTAGACGATAAGATCATCAATGCGGCTAACGGCGAAGGCGTAACGTGGGATACGATTTCCAACCGTTATATTGCGTCGTACTTCGACGTCATGGACAAGCTCCATGTCCGCCGGGCCGACAAATACCCCCGCGTATCGGAGCATATGGAAGAAATCATCCACATGATTGAAGTGCTCATTGAAAAGGGTTTCGCATACGTCATCGACAACGACGTATATTACAGCGTGGAAAAATTTGCCGGCTACGGCAAACTGAGCGGCCGCAGCCTCGACGATATGATGGCCGGCGCCCGCATCGAAGTAGACGACCGCAAGCACAATCCTATGGACTTCGCTTTGTGGAAAGGCGCTAAGCCGGGCGAACCGTCTTGGGAAAGCCCCTGGGGACCGGGCCGTCCGGGCTGGCATATCGAATGCTCGGCTATGAGCAATAAGTATCTCGGCGATACCTTTGATTTCCACGGCGGCGGCAGCGATTTGATTTTCCCGCACCATGAAAATGAAATCGCCCAGTCCGAAGCGTATACGGGCAAGAAGCCTATGGTCCGTTACTGGCTCCACAACGGCTTCATTACGATCAATTCGGAAAAAATGAGCAAATCCCTGAATAACTTCTTCCTGGTCAAGGATGTACTGGAACATTATAATCCGGACGCCCTGCGGTTCTTCCTCATTTCCAACCATTACCGCAGCCCCCTCGACTTCAGCGACGAACGGCTCGAAGAAATGACCCGCAGCCTGGAACGCCTCGGCACGTCGATTGACAACGTGCTGGAACTGCTCGACATGCCGGCCGGCGCGAAGTCGGAAGAAGCGGCGCAGCTCATGGCTGACGCCAAGGCCAACGAAGAAGCCTTTGAAGAAGCGATGTGCGACGATTTCAACACGGCTCTGGCCAGCGCGGCAATGTTCGATTTGGCGAAGAAGGTCAACATCTATAAAGACGCCGTCGTCAACAACGGCGTGCCCGTCGATTCGTCCGTCGTATCGGAAGTAAAGCGCATTTTCAAGACGATGACCGACATCCTCGGCATTTTGGAAGAACGGTGGAGCGGCCAGAAAGGCAGCGCCAGCAGCAAGGATTACAACGACCTGATGGACGCAATCCTGGAAATCCGCCAGGAATGCCGGGCGCAGAAGCAGTATGCTTTGGCCGACGCCATCCGCGATAAGCTGGCAGCCTTGGGTATTACGATTGAAGATTCTCCTCAGGGAGCGCGTTGGAAAAAGTGAAATTTAAACAGCTTCAAGCCTTAAAAGGACGAGCCTATGCGGCCTTTGCCAAAGGCGAGCGGCTGGAGGTACCTGAACAGGATGCCTCGCGGCTCGACCCGATTTCCCTGGCCTTTGTCGGCGATGCGTATTACGCCCTGTATCTGCGGCGGCGTTTGGTGCAGACCGGCATTCCCAACGTGCAGGTCCTGCACCTGCTGGCTTCGGAATTCGTTTCGGCTAAGGCCCAGGCTTATGTGTACCGTCATATCAAGGAGACGCTGGATGAGACGGAAGCTTCTGTCTGCCAGCGGGCCCGCAATGCCTATTCGCAGGCGCCGAAGAGCGCGTCCGTCGCCGAGTATCACGACAGTACGGCGCTGGAAGCCCTGGTGGGATACTTGATTATGGCGGAGAAAGCCGGCCGCCTCGGCGGGCTTATGGATGAAATATACAGGTTTACGAAAGAATATTGTGCAATAAAACATGGAGAAAAGGTGTAACCATGAGCGACGAAAGCATCATTGTCGGACGCAACAGCGTGACGGAAGCGCTGCGTGCCGGCCGGTCCATTACAAAACTATATATAGCTGCCGGAAATGACGCGCCGCCGCTGCTGCGTATCCAGGAGCTGGCCCGCGAGAAGGATATTCTCATAGAACGCGCGCCGGTTAAGATCTTGAATCATCTGGCGCCTGGGAGCCGCCATCAGGGCGTCGTCGCCTTCGCCGCTCCCGTGGCCTATGCCGATTTGACCGACGTGCTTGCCGACGTGGAAGCGTCGGGACGAACGCCGTTTCTGGTGCTGCTGGACGGTATTGAAGACGTGCACAACGTAGGCGCTATTATCCGTACGGCCGAATGCGCCGGCGTCGACGCCGTCCTCCTGCCGAAGCGGCGCAGCGCGCCGATTAACGAAACCGTCGGCAAGACGTCTGCCGGCGCCGTCGAGTATATGCCTATCGTGCAGATCGGCAACACGACGCAGACCTTGAAGAAATTGCAGAAGCGGGGCTTTTGGGTTATCGGCGCCGATATGGACGGCAGCGTCGATTATTTTCACAGCTCTCTGACCGAGCCTATCGTCCTGGTCATCGGCAGCGAAGGCCGGGGCATATCCCATTTGGTAAAGGAAACATGCGACGTTCTCGTGCAGATTCCCATGTTCGGCCAGGTTAATTCCCTCAATGCTTCCGTGGCGGCGGCCCTTTTGATGTATGAAGCCGTGCGCCAGCGGCAGGCGGTGGCAAAATGAAGGATTTGCTGATCGTCGACGGGTACAATATCATTTTTGCCTGGGACGAGCTGAAAAAGCTGGCAGCCCAATCGCTGGACCACGCGCGGGAGAAGCTGACGGATACCCTTGTGAGCTACGGCAAGGCTAAGGGATATAAGTTGGTCCTCGTCTTCGACGCGATGTACACGGACGAGGCGGAAAAAAGCATGAAAATCGGCAGGGACTGCGAAGTCATCTTTACGGATAAAGAGGAAACGGCGGACAGCCGCATCGAACGGCTGGTCTACGAGCACCGCAACGACAAGCGCATCATTTACGTCGCTACATCCGACGGTTCGGAACAGACGCAGGTGCTGGGCACCGGCGCGTACCGCATGCCGGCGAGAGAGCTTGCCGAGGACGTAGAGCGGACGCGGAAGGAAACGGCGGCCTACGAGCACCGCAACGTATTGAAGCATGGCGGTCAGCGCAACGAAGTCGTGTACCGCGTGCAGGACGAAGACGTGCTGAGAAAATTAGAAAAAATTCGCAGATCGAAATAGTAGAGGTATAATATGCAGGCAGAAATGCGAGAGGAATTTCCCCGGTCGGACAGATTTGAAGGGATGAGCGACGAAGAAATCGTTCAACTGGCGCAGCAGGAACAGGACGGCGAGGCGATGGATTACATCGTCAATAAGTACCGTAACTTTGTGAAATCCAAAGCACGGGCCTACTTTCTCGTCGGCGCCGACCGCGACGACATCATTCAGGAAGGCATGATAGGCCTGTATAAAGCGACGAGGGACTTTCGCGGCGACAAGCTGGCCTCGTTCCGGGCCTTTGCCGAGCTGTGCGTTACGCGGCAGATCATTACGGCTATCAAGACGGCGACGAGGCAGAAGCATATTCCCCTCAACTCGTACGTATCCTTGAATAAGCCGATTTATGAAGATGAATCGGACCGGACGCTGCAGGATATTCTGTCGGGAATCCGCGTCAGCGACCCGGAAGAGCTCGTCATCAGCCGGGAGGAATTTGCCGACATCGAGCTGAAGATGAACGAAATCCTGAGCGACCTGGAATGGCAGGTGCTGACGGCCTATCTGGAAGGGAAGTCCTACAACGAGATGTCCAAAGAACTGCATCGCCACGTAAAATCCATCGACAACGCCCTGCAGCGCGTCAAGCGCAAGCTGGAACGTTATTTGGAAAACCGGGATGGAGAAAATAAATCAGAACCTATTGATAGAAAAGGCAAATGAGTGTACAATAGTATCGTTAAGCATGTGTTGTAAGGAGGATTAGCGTGATTACTGTATTGGAAATCTTAGTTGTCATCTTGTCTCTGATTCTTATCGGCGTTGTCGTAGCCCAAAAAAGCAAGACTCAAGGCATGGGCGCCGGCTTCGGCGGAGGCGCGGAAGACCTGTTTGGCAGCAGAGCCCGCGGTATGGACGCATTGCTGTCTAAAGTAACTATCGTCGTATCTATTGCCTTTGCAATCGTGACATTGATTTTAGGCAGATTGCTGAATACATTTTAATGAACGTTATGGCCTGCGGCGTCGTCGCAGGCTTTTTTCATATGCAGACGAACGACAGAGAAAGGGAATGTATAAAGAGTATGAATTTGAAGTTGTCCCATGATATAATGGATATATGTAATGTGGAACCGGACGGCGTTACCGTGGAGGACTGCGCCGAGCGGCTGCATCTGGCCGGCGGGGAGCTGTCCGAACTGTTTGAAACCTTTGAAGAGATGATAAGGAGGGGGAGTCTCGTGAGAATATCCGAAGAACGCTACGGCGCATCTAAGCGGGCTCAGGAAATCGTAGGCATATACAAGGGATATACGCCTACCTTTGGATTTGTCCTCTGCGAAAATATGCAGGACGATATTTACATTGCCGAGCAGTACCGGCATACGGCCATGAATAACGACAAGGTAGCCGTGCGCATTATTCAGAGCGGCAGCGGCCGCCATAAAACGGAAGGGGAAATTATCCGCATTGTCGAGCGAGCGAATAAGACCCTGGTCGGGACGTTCGAGCGGGAAAAGCAATGTGGCTTCGTCCGTCCTGACGACGAACGGATCCGGGAGGATATCTATATTCCCCTGGATAAAACGGCCGGCGCCCGCAGCAGCGCCCGCGTCCTCGTGACCATTACGAAATGGCCTGAAGAAGGCCGCAAGGCCGAAGGCGAAGTGACGGAAATATTAGGGTATGACGGCGACAAGGACTTGGATATTAAAGTCATCATGGCTCGTCACGGATTGCCCTTTGCCTTTCCCGACGACGTATTGAAGGAAGCCGACTCTATCGACAGGACTGTCGTATTGGAAGACGGCCGCCGCGATTACCGCCATCGCCAGCTCATTACGATTGACGGCGAAGACGCCAAGGATTTGGACGACGCCATCGATGTGGAACGCCTGTCCAACGGCAATTACCGCTTAGGCGTATACATTGCCGACGTAAGCTATTACGTGCGGCCCCGCACGCTGCTCGACGCCGAAGCGTACGAACGCGGCACGAGCGTATACCTCGTCGACAGGGTCATTCCGATGCTGCCGACGGTTCTTTCCAACGATATGTGCAGCCTCAATGCCGGCCAGGACCGCTATTCCATGACCTGCGTAATGGAAATCGACAAGGAAGGCAAGGTCGTCAAGGCCGACATCGGACCGGCCGTCATCCGCGTAAAGCGGCGCTGTAACTATAAAGAAGTCAAAAAAGCTTTAGTTGACGATATTATCCCCGACGACTTGCAGCCCTTTATGCCCATGCTGCGGGACCTGCAGGACGTAGCGCAGATTTTGAAGCAGATGCGGCTGCGCCGCGGCGCCATCGATTTCGATTTTCCCGAATACAAGATTATCCTCGACGAAGAAGGCAAGCCCTTGCGGCTGGAAAAGAGAGAGCGGACGATTGCCGAGCAAATCGTAGAAGAATGCATGCTCATCGCCAACGAGACTGTCGCCGCCTATTTGAGAGACAGCGAAAATCCGGCCGTATACCGGGTGCATGAAACGCCCGAGCCGGAACGGCTGGAGATGATGCGCACCGTGCTGGCCAGCTTTGATTTGCCTGTGCCGTCAGGCGACGACGTGAAGCCCGCCGATTTTCAAAAGCTGCTGAAGCAGTCCAAGGGAACGAGCGCCGAACTCGTCGTGCAGACCATTGCCCTGCGCTCCATGCAGCAGGCCCGGTATTCGACGAATAACGCCGGCCACTTCGGCTTGGCTTCGGAGTGCTACACCCATTTTACGTCGCCTATCCGCCGCTATCCCGACTTGATGGTGCACCGGCTGATCCGGCAGAATAAAAAACGAGGCAAGCTGACTCAGGAAGAAGCGCAGCAGTCCCTGGCGTACCATACGATCGCCGCCGATCAGGCCAGCTCCCGCGAGCGCATCGCCGTCGAGGCTGAACGGGAAACGGACGATTTAAAGAAGGCTCAGTACATGGTCCCCTTTATCGGCCAGCCCTATGAGGCCCATATTACGGGGATTACGTCCTTCGGCCTGTTCGTCGGCCTGGAAAACGGCATTGAAGGGCTGGTTCACATTTCCCTGCTGACCGACGATAATTACGAGTTCGACGAAACGACGTATACGATGCGGGGACAGCATGGCGGGCGCGTATACCATCTGGGCGACATGATGGAAGTGACGCTGGCGAAGGTCAACGTCGAGAAATGCGAAATCGATTTTGTTCCCGGCAAGGTAGAATCGCTGGAGGATTTGCGGCAGCTCATGGCAGCCGGCGCCGAACGGCGGCATAAAAAGAACGGCAGCCGGAGCGGCAAGCAGGAAGTGACGAAGCGAAATTGGTTCGCCGGCGCTGCGGACTCCCAGAAGGGAAAGAAAAAGAAGAAGGACAAAAAAATCAAGAAAAAGGGTAAGAAGGATAAAAAACGCAAGGGCAAGAAGTCCAGGAAAAAATAGGAGGAACTGCCAGTGGCACAATCACCGAGTGGCGTAAAATATATTACGGACAACCGCAAAGCGCGCCACGATTATTTTATTCATGAAACCTACGAAGCGGGAATCGCCTTGACGGGAACGGAAGTGAAGTCCCTGCGGCAGGGGAAGGTCAACCTGAAGGACAGCTTCTGCCGCATTGAAAACGGCGAGGTGTTTCTGGTCGGCATGCACATCAGCCCCTACGACCAGGGAAACCGCTTCAACCACGACCCGCTGCGGACGCGGAAGCTCCTGCTCCATAAGTATGAAATACTCAAGCTGTTGGGGCGTATTAAAGAAAAAGGATATGCCTTGATTCCCCTGAACTTATATTTCAAAAAAGGCAAGGTCAAAGCGACGATTGCCTTGACGACAGGGAAGAAGCTGTACGACAAACGGCAGGCCCTGGCTGAAAAGGAAGCGAAGCGGGATATTGAACGGCGCATGAAGGAACGCCGCTGATAGGGAATCGATGAAACCTCTGAATGGCAATGGATGTCGTTCAGAGGTTTTTTGCTGTTTCTTCCTGCGTTTGCAATTTCAACCACATATTTCTAAAATATGCAAATAAATGCTGTAAAATACAATTATTTACAAAAAATTTGCAATATATTTTCTGGAACTACATATGGATACCGTAGGATATAGGTATAGCAAGGCATTATATGGAAAGTATCATATTGTCGTACACAGGAGGAAATGGACATGAATATGAAACGGTGGATGAAAGGTCTTAGCGTGTCTTTAATGTTGGTAGCCGCGGCGGCAGGCTTCGGCGGCTGTGGCAGTTCCGGAGGCGGCAGCGGGCAGCAGCCCTTTACGATCGCCTACGCGCCGAACGAATCGACGGAGCAGAGCGCCGACGCCCGCAGCGCCTTATCGGCAGATTTAGGCAAAGCATTGGGACGGGAAGTAAAGGAAATCAGCGCGTCCGACTACAACGGCATCATTGAAGCCTTGCGGACGAAAAAGGCCGACATGGCTTATTTGGGAGCAGAGGGCATCTCTCTGGCAAACCAGCGCTTAGACGGTAATGTAGACGTCATCGTCATGAAGGCCCCTGACGGAGACAAGGCGAAGGCCCTGTATCATTCCGTCTTCATTACGAGGGCAGACCGTTCGGATATCAATTCCCTTCAGGACGTAAAGGGCAAGAAGATGGCCTTTGTCGACCCGGGCTCCACGTCGGGCAATCTCATTCCGACGAGCATGCTCATGAAGGCCTTTGCCAATGAAAATCTCGACAGCGAAACGCTGCACATGAACGAAAAGTTTTTCTCGTCGGCTATGTTCTCCGGTAAGCATCAAGCCAGCATTCAGGCCGTTGCTAAAGGTGACGTAGATGTGGCTGCTGTGTCAGATCAGATTTTGCAGGCTGAAATTAACAGCGGCAATGTTCAGGCTGGAGACATCAAGGTCATTGCCACTTCAGATCCGATTCCTTCAGAAGGCATGATCATTCGTGCTGATATGGATCAAAATCTGCGCAAGACACTGACGGATTTTCTCCTGCAGTATAACAACGAAGATTATTTCACAAAGGTTATTAAAGTAAAAGGCGCTCGCTTTGTAGAAGCTTCTAAAGCCGATTACCAGCCCATTATCGAGCTGAATCAGCTCCTCAGCAAGTAAGGAGGCCGGCTCGCATGAATTGGACAGAAGAGCAGCCAGTCGTCGTATTTGAACATGTAGGCAAGCGGTATGGAAACGGAACGCAGGGATTGAATGATGTCAGCTTTTCCGTATATCCGGGAGAATTTATTGCCGTCATCGGCCCATCCGGCGCCGGAAAGTCGACGCTGCTTCGCTCCGTCAACAAGCTCCACGACGTGACGGAAGGGCGCATACTTATCGGCGGCGAGGATATTTCTAAAGCTAAGGGCAGCCATTTGCGGACGTTGCGGCGGAAAATAGGCATGATTTTCCAGAACTACAACCTGGTATACCGCTTATCGGTGCTGCAGAACGTGCTCCACGGCCGTCTGGGCTACATGGGCTCTTTGCAGGGGATGATAGGACGGTACCGGGAAGAAGATAAGGAAAAGGCCGTAGAATTACTGAAAGAAATCGACATGGGCGATTTCCTCAATACGCGGGCCGCCGACCTGTCGGGCGGCCAGAAGCAGCGCGTCGGCATTGCCCGGGCGTTTATGCAGGAGCCGCAGATTCTTCTCTGCGACGAGCCCATTGCTTCCCTGGATCCGTCGAGCGCTAAAATCATCATGGATATGATTTATTCCATGGCCTCGCGCCGCCGCATCGCCTGTCTGGTCAACCTGCATCAGATCGACGTGGCTAAGGCCTATGCGACCCGCGTCATCGGTCTGCGGAAGGGAAGAATTGTCTTTGACGGCCCGCCGGGCGATATGGGTGACGACGTGATTCAGGCTATTTACGGCGTATCGGCCGACGAACTTGCGATAAAGGAACGAAACCTATGAAACAGAACGAATCTCATGTAATCTATACGATGACCGGGCTCATGGCGGCGGCCTTTATCGCCGCCACAGCCTATACCGGCTTTAACCCGGCAGAAATCATACCGCAGCTGGGCGAAGGATGGAAGTTCTTTACGGAAGACTTTCTGCCGCCGCAGGTATCGTTCAGCGAAGCCGTCATGGAATGTATTGCCGTGACGATTTCCCTGGCCATATCGTCAGCCTTTGTCGCGGCAGTGCTGGCCGTCGTGGCCGCCGTATTCGGCAGTGAAAAGACGTCGCCGTCCCGGTACGTTGCCGGCGTCATCCGCGGCGCAGCTACCTTCCTGCGCAACATTCCGACCCTTGTCTGGGCCTTTATCCTCTTTTCCTCCCTGGGCGTCGGCACGAGCGTAGGGTTTATCGCCCTGGTCATTACCAGCTTCGCCTTTATGACCCGCACGTTTATCGAGGTTATTGACGAAATTCCTCAGGACACGTTAGAATGTATGGAAGCCGTAGGTGCTGATTTCTGGCAGCGCATGTTCCAGTGCGTGATTCCCTGCTGCATAGCCGGCTTTATTTCATGGTTTCTCTATTGTCTGGAAGTCAATATCCGCGCCTCGACCATCGTCGGCATGGTGGGAGGTGGCGGCAGCGGCATGGTCCTGCTGTCGTATCTGAAAGCCTTTAAATATCCGCAGGCCGCCGGCATCATCTTGATGATTGCGGCTATTGTCATCTTGGTAGATATCATGACGGGATGCTTGCGAAAGAGAGTGATGAATCCATGAATATAGAAGAAGTTACGGCTGTAGATTCGGCCGTGAGGCCCGAGAAGAATGGGAAGAAAAAGATAGATGTCGGCGTCCGCGGGGGAGATCATTTCATCGCCTTGTTCCTGGCCGGTACGGCGGCAGCCGCCGCGGCGTCTCTGTACATGCTGCACATTGACTGGCTGCAGCTGGCGGAACGTTCCTCCGGCATCGTTGAAATTTTTTGGAAAATGGCTCATATGACGACGGACAGCGTCGACTTTACCCTTCTTTCCTTCGCCGATACCTTTTCCATTATGGTGCTGGCTACGGTGTACAGCATATTCCTCGGCCTCGTCTTCGGACTGCTGGCTGCGGAAAACGTCGTCGGCAGCAGAATCGCCGCCGGGGCGGTCAAGGCCTTCTTTACCTTTTTGCGGGCTGTGCCGACGCCCGTATGGGTTCTACTGATGCTGGTCTGCTTTGGATTCGGCCCCGTAGCAGGCGTTACGGGCTTATCGATTCACACGGTGGCCTTTTTTACGCGGGCCTTTTCCCAGGCCTTTGAAGACGTGCCGCAGGATACGATAGACGGCTTGGCGGCCTTAGGCGCGACGCGCTGGCAGATCATTTGCTGCGGCTTGCTGCCCAGTGCCGTTACGCAGCTCGTCGCCTGGATTGCCCTGCGGTTTGAAATCAATTTTGCCGAATGCGCGATTCTGGGGATGGTGGGAGCCGGCGGCATCGGCTTCGCTATTTCTACGAGCATACAAAACTATCAGTATGGACAAGCGGGACTCGCCGTTTTTCTGGTATTCGCCTTCGCTTTTTGCTTAGAACGTGGCTTTTTGCTCGTCAAGCGGTCCATGCAGTAAAAGGAGTGGTAACGTTGGAATTTTATAATCCTGTGCGCATCCTTGCCGGACATGACGGCTTGGAAAAGCTGGCTCTTTACTTGGAGGAAACGAGCCGGGAGAAGAAGATTCTCCTGCTGACCCGCGGCATGGATTTCTCTCAAAGTCCTGCCGGACAGGCTTTGCGGAAGGCCTTAGCGGGGCGCGACGTCCGGGAAGAGGAGCTGACGCTTTCCAATCCCGACGTGGCCGATATGGCTGCAATGCTGGAGCGGGTGGGCGGCGAACCGTACGGCCTCATCCTCGCCGTCGGCGGCGGCAGCGTCATGGATACGGCGAAGACCCTGGCCCTGGCGATTCCTGCCGGCATTCGTGGGACCGAAGGGCTGCGGGCCTTTATCGCCGCAGAGGCGTATGAAGCGGTGCAGCCTATTCCCTGGATCGGCGTGCCGACGACGTCCGGCACGGGTTCGGAAGTGACGCCGTGGGCGACCGTATGGGATCGGGAACGGGAATGTAAGATGTCCTGCAGCTATAGTCATAACTTTGCGGCCCTGGCCGTCGTCGACCCCGTATGCACGGCGACATGTCCCGCAGCGCTGACGATATCGTCGGCGTTGGACGCCCTGTGCCACAGTACGGAGTCCTTCTGGGCCCGCCGGTCGAATGAAGTATCCCAGACCTTTGCCTTATTATCCATCGGCCTCATTCGCCGCCATTTAGAGGACTTGGCGGCTCATCCGGACGACGCGGAGCTGCGCCTGCTCATCGGCAAGGCCAGCTTATATGCCGGACTGGCTTTCAGCAATACGAAGACGACAGTCTGCCATTCCGTATCGTACCCCATGACGGAAAGATTCGGCGTGCCTCATGGCACGGCGGCGGCTTTGACGCTGGGCGATTTCATGGATTTCAATAAGGCGGCGATTCCTCGCTATGCTGAGCTGCTGAAAGCGTATCAATGCGCTTCGGCGGCAGAGGTCAAAGACTGGGTATTCCATATGCTGTCTCTCGGCGGCTTTGCTCTTCGCCTGCGGGACTACGGCATCGGCAGCGGCGATATTCCCTACATCGTCGGTCACGCTTTCACCAAGGGCCGGGCGGACAACAATCCCGTCGCCGTACAGCCCGAAGATGTGCAGGCTGTACTGGAACGTATTTTTTAATCGCGACGATGAAAAAAGCTTGAAACAAAGGGACTTTTTAGAGTCCCATGTTTCAAGCTTTTTCGTTTGCAGCGATTAATATATGGTCATATTCTTTTCTTTGTACTGTTCAAAGATCTTGATGGCCTCTTCGCGGCCCATCTGCCGCAAGGCCAGCGTATCTTCGTCGGCGCAGCCCCGCTTGATGAAATCGTAAATGAAGTCGTCGCGGAAGCCGATGGCGGCGGCGTCTTTGGCGCTGTTGCCGTAATACACCGTTTTAATATTCGCCCAGATGATGGCCGAAAGGCACATGGGGCAGGGTTCGGCCGACGTGTAGAGCTCGCAGCCCGATAAGTCGTACGTGCCGAGATTGCGGCAGGCGTCGCGGATGGCCTGTATTTCGCCGTGACAGGTCGGGTCGTTGTTTTTCAATACTTCGTTATGGCCGCGTCCGACGATGACGCCGTCCTTGACAACGACGGCGCCGAAAGGTCCGCCGTGGCCTGTTTCTAGGTTTTTTGCCGATTCGCTAATGGCTTCGTCCATGAAATTCATCGTATATCATTCCTCCATGATTCGCAGATTTCTTTTTACGCTTCGCATATTATACCATAGGCAGGCGGGAAAACGAAATGGTTTGGGCTGCCGGACTTGTTTTGTATGAATGAATAGATAATCAAAACGATAAATGATATAATAAGAGAGATATTTTGTATTATGTGTGCTACAGAAATTTAGGAGGACTACTATGAAGTGCCGCTATTGCGATAGAGAAGCCGTCTATGACGACGGCATGTGCGAATCGTGCCATCGCTTGTACCAGCAGTACGAGCAGGCCGAAGCCAAGGTTATGTCGGATCACGAACGGGACAGCTTCCGCGGGCAGACGATCGAAGAAGATGGTACGGTACGGGACGAACAGAAAGCCTATGAGGAGCAGATGCGCGAACAGCAGCGCCGCCGTTCAGGCGTGCGCATCATCACGTCGGGGTTGTCCTGGCGCGTCAAGCTGGCCCTGGGCTTTATCGTATTCTGCATCGTCGCCGTCATCATCAGCGCCCTTGGCTTTATCATCATGGCGATGCCCTATTTGCTGGGCGCGCTGGTCATTTATTTTGTATATAACATCGTCAAGGCGTTTCTGCATCGGTAAGAGGAGGCTGACATGAAGGAAACATTGTTGATTATAGATGGAAGCAGCCTGTTATACCGGGCCTTTTACGCCATCCCTTCCCTGACGGACAGCCAGGGCCGGCCGACGAACGCCGTGTACGGCTTTTTGAACATGCTGCTTAAATTGTACGAGCAGCTGGAGCCCCATTACGTAGCCGTAGCCTTTGACAAGGACAAGCATACCTTCCGAAACGACTTGTACGACGGCTATAAGGCGACGCGCAAGCCGGCGCCCGACGACCTGCGGCCCCAGTTCCCCTTGATACGGGAAGTGCTGGAATGCCTGGGCATTCATGTCCTGGAGCTGGAAGGCTATGAAGGCGACGACATTATCGGCACCGTTGCCCGGCAGATGGAAGCGAAGGATTTTCACATTGACATCGTGACGGGAGACCGCGACGCGCTGCAGCTCGTCGATGAAAACGTCACGGTCCATTTGACGAAAAAGGGTATTACGAATATGCTGGCCGTTACGCCTGACGTCATGGCGGCGGAATACGGCTACGCGCCGTCCCAGGTCGTCGACATGAAGGCCCTCATGGGTGATACGGCCGACAATATTCCCGGCGTTCCCGGCGTCGGAGAAAAGACGGCGGCGAAGCTCATCGCTCAATTTCAGCATGTAGAGACACTGTACGACCGTATCGGCGAAGTGAAGGGCAAGAAACTGCAGGAAAAGCTGGCCGACAACAAGGACAAAGCTTTTTTGTCCAAGGAACTGGCGACGATCTGCTGCAGCGTGCCCGTCGAGTATAGTCTGGATATGTTCCTGCCGCAGCCGCGCAAGGAAGACGTATCCGCCTTGTTCCGCAGCCTGGGCTTTAAAAACATGCTGTCCCGGTTTGCTGCCTTCGACCGCTTTGCATCCTTAGCTGATGAGGAACCGGCACAGGACGTATCCCTGCAGCTGCTGGACGACTTGCAGCCCCAGGACTTGGCCGGCCAGGTCGTCGCCGTAGAAGGCGTGTATGAATCGGCTGCGCCCCTGCCTGTGCTGAAGGCTTTAGCTATTGCGGGAAGGCAGGGCGTGTTCGTCGTGCCGGCAGGACGGGAAGGAGAGTATCTCCGCGCCTTGGCCGACGCGGCCTTAGTCGTCACGTCGCAGGGCAAGCAGCTCGTCAAGGCGGCGTCGCCTTATACGGACAAGCGCCTGCCCTTGGCGGATATCATATTGGCAGCGTATTTGCTGGATCCGACGCGGACCGCCTATGGCCTGGCGTATTTATCGGAAAAATTTGCCGTGCCTTTGCAGGAAAGCGGCGACGAAGCCTTGCGCCTGGCCGGCGACGCGCAGTTTTCCTTCGACGTCTGGCCCAAGGCGGCAGAAGCCTTGGAGCAGGCCGGCTTGACGACCTTGTACGATACGATTGAAATTCCCTTGATTCATACGCTGGCCGTTATGGAAATGAACGGCTTTACCGTCGATACGGAACGGCTCATGGATATGGAACGGGAGCTGTCGCTGGAAGCGGACAAGCTGGAAGAGGAAATTTACGACGATGCCGGCGAGACCTTCAACATCAATTCGACGAAGCAGCTCGGCGTCATCTTATTTGAAAAGCTGGGATTGCCGGTTATCAAGAAGACGAAGACAGGCTATTCGACAGATTCGGCCGTACTGGAAGCCCTCATGGACCAGCATCCTATGATCCCGAAAATACTGCAGTTCCGGGCTTTGAAAAAGCTGATTTCCACCTATTTGGACGGCTTGGAACCCTTGATTTCCCGGGAAACGGGCCGCATTTACACATCCTTTAACCAGATGGTCACGGCGACGGGCCGCCTGAGCAGCTCGGACCCGAACTTGCAGAACATTCCTATCCGAACCGAGCAGGGACGCAAAATCCGCTCCTTATTCGTGCCGGGCGAAGGATACGACTACATCGTATCTGGCGACTACTCGCAGATCGAGCTGCGCCTTCTGGCTCATTTGTCCCAGGACCCGACGATGATCGACGGCTTCAAGAAAAATCAGGACATCCATCGCCGCACGGCGTCGGAAGTATTCGGCATTCCCTGGGACGAGGTCACACCGGAGCAGCGCTCTCACGCCAAAGCCGTCAATTTCGGCATTATTTACGGCATCAGCGACTTCGGACTGGCCCGCAATATTTCGATTTCCCGTCAGCAGGCCAAGGAATACATCGACTCCTACTTCGCCCGCTACAGCACGATTCACGCTTACATGGACAAGCTCGTGGCGGAAGCCCGCGAAACGGGGATGGCCAAGACCATGTTCGGACGCATCCGCACGCTGACAGATATTAACAGCAAGAATTTTACGCGCCGTTCCTTTGCCGAGCGGACGGCGATGAACACGCCAATTCAGGGCAGCGCCGCCGATATCATCAAGCTGGCCATGAACGCCGTTCAGGACGAATTGGAACGCCGCAGCTTGCGAAGCCGCCTTCTCGTGCAGGTTCACGACGAGCTCGTCCTGGAAGTGCCGGCTGACGAGCGGGAAGAAGTGGAAACGCTGCTGAAGGATACGATGGAACACATCGTGACCTTGTCGGTGCCCCTGGTCGTCGATATTCACTGCGGCCGGAACTGGGAAGAAGCGAAATAGGAGGAGTTATATGCCTGAATTGCCGGAAGTAGAATCGGTGCGCGCCTATATTGAAGCGCACGCAGTGGGAAAACGGATTGAAGACGTACGGCTCTTGCTGCCGCGCCTGGTGAAAAACACGACGCCTGAAGAATTTTGCCGCCTATTGACGGGACAGACGATATCAGCCGTCAGCCGCAAGGGAAAATATTTGCTCCTTCGCTGCAGCAGCGGCCCGTCTCTGCTCGTGCATTTGCGCATGACCGGCAGCCTCATCTATCAGGAGGAGTACGAAGAAATACGAGGACAGCGCATTATTTTCGTATTAAATGAAGGATATATCCTGTATCGCGACGTCCGCACCCTCGGGTGCCTGTGGCTCGTGCCGCCGGAGGGGCCGACGGGTATTTCCGGCTACGATTCGCTGGGACCTGACGGCAACAGCGACGAATTTACTCTTTCCTATTTGCAGGAGTCCCTCCAATCGTCGAAGCGTTCCGTCAAATCCTTTTTGCTCGATCAGATCTGCGTAGCCGGCTTGGGCAATATTTACGCCGACGAGGCGCTGTTCCTTGCCGGCGTCAGGCCCCAGCGCCGCTGCTGTGATATAAGCCCCGACGAATGCCGCAGACTCCACGAGGCCATTGGGGTCGTGCTGCGGCAGGGATTGGCCCATGGCGGCACGACGATACGCGACTTTATCAGTGGCAATGGCCAGGAAGGGTCGAACCAGGCCTTTTTGCAGGTATACGGCAAAGAAGGGACGCCGTGCCCGCGCTGCGGCCATACGATTATCTATACGAAGTTTGCCGGCAGGGGAACGCATTATTGCCCTCACTGCCAGGTGTAAGGAGGAACTTGTCATGTATCGCATTGGATTGACCGGCGGGATTGCGTCGGGAAAAAGTACGGTCGTATCGATGCTGCGGGAGCTCGGCGCGTCCGTCGTGGACTGCGACGTCCTGGCGCGCGATGTCGTGCGGCCCGGCACGAAGGGGCTGGCTGCCGTAGCGGCGGCCTTCGGCCCGAAAGCAATAAGAGAAGACGGGACGATGGACCGGGCCTATATCGGCGGCGTCGTGTTCAACGACGCTGAACGCAAGGCGGAACTGGAAGGCATTTTATTTCCCTTGATTTACGAGCGAATCGACGAAGAACTCCGGCGCATAGATGAAGGGGAGAAGAAATCCTTCGTTTTTCTTGACATGCCCTTATTATTTGAGATAGAATATCAAGCGTATGTCGATGAAGTATGGCTCGTATGCGTAGATGGGCCGACGCAGCTGGAACGGCTCATGGCCCGGAATCATTTTTCACGGGAAGAAGCGGAGGCCCGCATTCGTGCGCAGATGCCTGCAGAGAAAAAACGCGCCCTGTCGCAGGTCGTCATCGACAACAACGGCGCCTTAGCTCAAACGGAAGAACAGGTGCGGGCGCAGTGGGCGCTGCTGATGGATAGAATTCAAAGAGGATAGGAGACTGCGTTGAGACGGAAGACCCAGACAAAAGATAAAATTATCATAGCAGTAGTGCTGGCGTGTTTTTCAGCGACCTATTTCTGCTCGTGGAAAGACGACGTGCTGCGGAAATTCGTCTATCCTCTTCAGTACGACTACATGGTGCGCCAATATTCGTATGAAGACGGCGTCAGCCCCGCCTTGGTCGCGGCGGTGATTCTCGTGGAGAGCAAGTTCAACGAAGACGCCTTTTCCCATCGCGGCGCTTCGGGGCTGATGCAGATCATGCCGGAAACGGGCGAATGGATTGCCGGAGAAATGGGAATCGAAAATTTTACGCCGGACCAATTGACAAATGTGCAGACAAATATTAAAATGGGTACGTGGTATCTGGCCTATCTTCTGCATGAGTATGACGGCAATAAGGTATTGGCCCTGGCTGCGTATAACGCCGGCCGCGGACACGTCGACTCCTGGATGGAAGAATATGGTTGGGAAAAAAATTTTTCAGAAATTGAAAAAATACCCTTTACAGAAACGCGAGAATATGTTAAGATAGTTTTGTTGAATGAACAGCAATACAAACATCTTTACAAGTTTTAATTGACTATGCGGTTGTGGCGGAATGGCAGACGCGCTGTCTTCAGGCGGCAGTAATCTTTCGATTGTGTGGGTTCAACTCCCACCAACCGCACCATTTTTTTCTCTTATGGATGAAGCATTGATTGAAACATTCAAACAATGGAATATTGCATCTATTCTCCCACTTCAGGTGGGAGATTTTCAGTTATTGACGGAATATCGCATGGTGCAGGAAAACGGCGGCGATAAAGAGTACCTGCTGTTTGCCTATTGCAACGCCGACAATAACTGGTCTGTACGGGCGATATTCAATCCCGATTCGGAAGAGTTTTCCGTCCGCACGGACATCGGTATGCTGGAGTTTGCCCTGATCGAGTTTATTACCAGCGATTTCGCCATGTTCCGGGCGATGGTGGAAGACCGGCTGGCCCGGATCATCCGCGACTACTATGTAGAGCCGAGCCGTAATTTCAGCGTCATACTGAAGAACAAGGGCCTGCCCGACGTAGACTGGGATGAGTTCCTTCCGGCAGAATACGGCGGATTCCGCTGCCTCATCCGGCCGAATCAGGCCGTGCGGATTATTAACGGCTCCTACATGATTCTTTCCTATTACCAGAAAGAGTCGCGAAGCGGCTTGTCCGTCATGTACAACGTCCTCCGCGACGATTTTTTTGCAGAGCGGCGGATTCATAACTTTCCAAATTTGGTTCATGATTTTGACGGATCGTCCCTGGAGGGACTGAAACGGGCGCTGCAGCAGCGTCTGCTGCCGGTGCTGGGCTCTATTTCAGCCGATATATCCTGATTTGCCCTTGCGGCGTTGTCAGAAGGCGGCTGAAGTGGTATACTAAACGTAATTTAGATTCTTTTATGTGAGAGTGGGTGCGAGCCCACTCTTAACTTTTACCTGTATGAATTTTTAGAAGGATAGCTGGTGAATGGCATGAAGCGTGAACATATTGAAACAATGATTTCTCAGGAAGTAGAACGGATTATCAGCGGCACGGATTTGGAATTGGTCGACGTCGAATATGTCCGCGAAAAAAACTGGTACCTCCGCGTATTTATCGACAAAGAAGGGGGCGTCGATCTGGAGGACTGTCAGGCTGTCAGCGAAAAGCTGAGCAAAGTCCTCGATGAAAAGGACCCTATACAAGAAAATTATCTGCTGGAAGTATCGTCTCCGGGACTGGACCGCATCTTGAAAAAGGATAAGGATTTTGTCCGCTACGCCGGCAGAACCGTGGATATTCACTTTTTCCAGCCCTACAACGGCAAAAAAGACCTGGTAGCCGATTTGGTAGGGAAAGGCGAAGACGGCAAGCTGACCGTCCGGGTCGATGGAAATGAAGAGATATTAGATATGAAAACTATATCGCAGGTTCGTCTGCATATTGATTTTTAATGGAGGGTGTAACCGTGAATAAGGAATTGCTCAATGCTATTGCGTTTTTGTCTAAAGAAAAAGGGGTTTCGACAGACGTCATCTGCGACTCCCTGGAAGCCGTGCTGATTACGGCCTATAAGAAGGAGCCGGAAGCCAACCCCCTGGCCGACGTAGAGCTGAATCGGGAAACGGGCGATTACCGCATCGTAGCGGCGAAAACCGTCGTAGAAGATGTCGTCAACGACCATGGAGAAATCTCCCTGGAAGACGCCCGCAAGCTGAACCCGGAATACGAAGTCGGAGACGTGGTTAACGTCGACGTAACGCCGTCCAATTTCGGCCGCATCGCTGCCCAGGCTGCTAAGCAGGTTATGATCCAGCGCCTTCGCGAAGCGGAACGGAGCATCGTCTACGACGAATTTTACAATCGTACGGACGACATCATTACCGGCCTGATTCAGCGCATTGAAAACAAGAACGTCTATGTCGACCTGGGCAAGGCCGAAGCAATTCTGCCGGCGTCGGAACAGATTCCGACGGAAACCTATACGGTCGGCCAGCGCATCAAATGCTACGTCGTGGAAGTGCGCAAGACGACGAAGGGCGCGCAGATCCTCGTATCGCGTACCCATCCCGGCTTGTTGAAGCGGCTCTTTGAGCTGGAAGTGCCGGAAATCTACGAAGGCGTGGTGGAACTGAAATCTGTAGCCCGCGAACCGGGCCGCCGTTCCAAGATCGCCGTGTATTCCCGCGATGAAAACGTCGATTCCGTCGGCGCCTGCGTCGGCCCGAAAGGGAGCCGCGTGCAGAATATCGTGACGGAACTGCAGAACGAAAAAATCGATATCGTCAAATGGGACGAAGACCCGGCCGTGTACATCGCCAACGCCCTGAGCCCGGCCCAGGTCGTTTCCGTTACCGTCGACGAAGGGGAAAAGGCGTCGAGCGTCGTCGTTCCCGATTATCAGCTGTCCCTGGCTATCGGCAAGGCCGGCCAGAACGCCCGCTTGGCGGCTAAGCTGACAAATTGGAAGATCGATATTAAGAGCGAAAGCCAGGCCGCTGTTCTGGCAAGCGAAGGAGTATCTTCCGCCGATGAAGAAGAGGAACAGGAAGACATCCTGAGCGAATTGGATATGCCGGCGGCTGAAGACGGACAAGGCGAAGCCTGAGGAGGTATAGATGAAAAAGAAGAAGATACCTCTGCGCGTCTGCGCAGGCTGTCAGGAACAGAAGAGCAAGAAGGAAATGATCCGCGTCGTCCGCACGCCGGAAGGCGCCGTGGAAATCGACAAGACCGGCAAGAAATCCGGACGGGGCGTGTATATCTGTCAGAATTCGGCTTGTCTGGAAAAAGCCTATAAAGAACATCGTCTGGAACGGTCTTTAAAGACGAAGGTATCCGACGAAATTTATGAAAGCCTGCGGCAGGAGTTGTCATGACCGCGCAGGAACGAATCGGCAACCTGCTGGGACTTGCCTGCCGGGCCCGCAAGACGATTTGCGGCGATTTCGCGGCAGAGAAGCATTTGAAGAACCATACGGTTCCCATGCTGTTTTTGGCAGCAGACGGCGGAGCCGACAACGTGGAAAAGTACCGCCGCCTGGCAGAACGCAAAGGGATTGCCGTCGTAGATATATTGACGAAGGAAGAGCTGGGCAGGGCCGTCGGAAAGATGCAGAACGTCGTCGTTCTGCTGACGGACGCCGGTTTTGCCAAGGCTGTAGATAAAGTGTTGAGAACGACTGAAAAGGGGGTAACTAGATGACAAAACGTGTATACGAAGTTGCAAAAGAATATGGCGTATCCGCCAAAAACGTCATCAAAGTATTAGGCGATCATAATATCAAAGCTGGTAATTTTACGGGCATCGACGATTCGATGAGAGCCATATTAGATAAATCCTTTAAGGAACCCAAGAAGGCTGAGAAGCCGGCAGAACAGAAAAAAGGAATGGAAGGAACTGGCCGCAAAGTGAACGATAACAACCGCGCTAAGCAAGCGAAACCGCAGGAAGGACAAAAACAAGGAAATTCCCATAAGCAAAATCGTCCTGAACAGGGAAATAACGCCAAGAAGCAGGCTCAGCCGGCGCGGAACGGCAATAAAAATCAGCAGAGCGGTTCGTCCGGTCAGAATCATCAAAACAACCGCGGCCAGGACAATAAGAAAAATGCCGGACAGCAGAACGCAAAGTCGTCGGGCAGCCAGAACAACCGCCAGAATGGAAATCAGCAAAATAAGCAGAATCAGCAGAACAACGGCGGCAAGCGGACGAAGTTCTTCGGTCGTTCTTCGCAAAACGGCGACGAAGGCCAAAATGCCGGCCGCAGCGACAATAAGAAAAATAAGCGCAATCAGAATAACAACAACCCCAACGGCAAAAACAACAGACCTCACACACTTTTATCTAACGTGTTGAACAAAGGCAAAAATAAAAATAACAAGAACAACAAGAAGCAGGGCGGCCATCACGATATGGGCGGCGGCGAACCGGCGAAGAAAAAGAATTACCCCACGTCTATCGAGCTGCCGGAAACGATTATCGTCAAGGATTTCGCGGAAAAGCTGGGCCGTGAAGTCGGCGAAGTCATTAAAAAGCTGCTCATGGGCGGCATTATGGCGACGATCAATCAGGAAATCGACTTTGAAACGGCTTCTCTGATTGCCGACGAATTCGGCGTAACCGTTACGCAGGAAGCGCCGCCGGAAGATCCGACGGAAATCGAAGAAATCATCGATGCGCCGGAAACGCTGAAGGTCCGTCCGCCTGTCGTTACGATCATGGGCCACGTCGACCACGGCAAAACGAGCCTTCTCGACGCGATTCGCCAGACGAACGTGACGAGCCACGAAGCCGGCGGCATTACGCAGCACATCGGCGCTTACCAGGTACGCTACAACGGCAAGAAGATCACCTTCATGGATACGCCGGGCCACGAAGCCTTTACGGCAATGCGCGCCCGCGGCGCCCAGGTTACGGATATCGCCGTCCTCGTCGTCGCGGCGGACGACGGCGTTATGCCGCAGACGGTCGAATCCATTAACCACGCCAAATCGGCCGGCGTTCCCATCATCGTCGCCATCAACAAAATCGATAAGGAAAGCGCCAATCCGGAACACGTCATGCAGCAGCTGACGGAATACGGCTTGATCAGTGAAGAATGGGGCGGCGACACGATTATGGTTCCCGTGTCGGCTCATAAGAAAATCGGCCTCGACGACTTGCTGGAAAACATCCTCGTCCTGGCGGAAGTTTCCGAATTGAAGGCCAACCCGAACCGTCCGGCCCAGGGCGTCGTCATCGAAGCGAAGCTCGACAAGGGCCGCGGCCCCGTCGCGTCCGTCCTGATCCAGAAGGGCACGCTCCACGTCGGCGACACGATTATCGTCGGTCCCTGCTTCGGCAAGGTCCGCGCCATGAACAACGAACGGGGCGAACGGGTTAAGAAAGCCGAACCGTCTATCCCTGTGGAAATCCTCGGCCTCAACGACGTGCCCGAAGCCGGCGATATCCTCGACGTGACCGATGAAAAGACGGCCCGCAGCGTAGCGGAAAAACGAATGGAAAAGAAACGTTCGTCGGCCCTCCACGTCAATGCGAAGGTAACTCTCGACGATTTGTTCAACCAGATTCAGCAGGGCGAATTGAAAGAACTGCCCCTCATCATTAAGGGGGACGTACAGGGTTCTGTCGAAGCCCTGAGCCAGTCCCTGCTCAACATTAAGAGCGACGAAGTGCGCATCGCCATCGTCCATGCCGGCGTCGGCGCTATTTCCGAATCGGATATCATGCTGGCCTCGGCATCCAACGCCATCATCATCGGCTTCAACGTCCGCCCGGACGCGGCGGCCCGCAAGGCGGCGGAACACGACAACGTCGACATGCGCATGTACCGCGTTATTTACGACGCCATCAACGACGTGGAAGCGGCTATCAAAGGGATGCTGGAAAAGAAATATGAAGAACACATTATCGGCCGCGCCGAAGTCCGCAAGGTCATTACGACGCCGAAGGTCATCGTCGGCGGTTCCTACGTCAAGGAAGGCAAGATTACGAACAACGCTAAGATCCGCCTGATCCGCAACGGCATCGTCATTCATGACGGCGAAATCGACGGACTGCGCCGCTTTAAAGACGACGTCAAGGAAGTGGCTTCCGGATACGAATGCGGCATTACCCTTGAAAAATACCGCGACATCAAGGAAGGCGACGAAATCGAAGCCTATGAAATGGTGGAAGTCGCGCCGGAATAATAAAGTGAGGAAATACATATGGGAGAATTGCGAGTCCGCAAAATACAAGAATTCATCAAGCAGGAAGTTTCCAACATCCTGCTTCGTGAATTAAAAGATCCGCGCCTCGGCTTCGTCACTGTGACGGACGCGCGGATTACCGGCGATTTGCGCGAAGCGACGGTATACGTCAGCCTCTTTGGCAAGGCTGAGGAAAAAGAAAATACCCTGAAAGCGCTGAAAAACGCGACGGGCTATATCCGCACGGAAGTGGGCCGCCGCTTGGGCATACGCTATTCGCCGACTATTGAATTTAAAGAAGATACGTCTCTCGATTACGGCATGAAAATCGATAAAATACTTCGTGATATAGAAAAAAAGGACTGAGTTTCATGAATTGTTCATCTCAGGAAGTACGCCGTATTCTGGAACAGCATGACCGCATCGTGCTGACTGCTCACGTCAGCCCCGATGGCGACGCTATAGGCAGCCTGCTGGCGATGCAGGAATGGCTGGAAGGCCTGGGCAAGGAGGTTGTCGTGGCCGTGGACGACGACATAGACGACAAGTTTTTCTTTCTGCCGCTGGCGGAACAGATACGGCGTCCCGACCAGGTGCAGACCGACGCCTCCTGGCTGACCGTCGTGCTCGATGCGACCGGCATGGATCGCATCGGCGCGGCTGATGCCTTGGCGAAGGGGAAGGTCCTGAATATTGACCATCATATTTCCAACCTCCATTTTGCCGATTGGGAATATGTGCGGCCGGACTGCGCTGCAACGGGCGAGATTTTAACCGAACTGTTGGCGGACTGGCAGGCCGAACTTTCGCCGTCTATGGCGAACGCCTTGTACATGGCCATCGCGACGGACTGCGGGTTCTTTAAATTCAGCAATACGACGGGCCATACCCTGCGGATGGCGGCGCTGCTGGTCGAAGCCGGCGCGCAGCCGAACGTCGTTTCCGAGCATTTGGAAGCCCGGTCTTTGGCAAAGCTTCAGGCCTTGTCGGAGGTGCTGCGCCATATTGAATTGTTCGGCGAGGGCCAGGTTGCCTGCCTTTCGTTTACGCCGGACTTGCTGCAGTATACGGGCGAGCATACGGGAAGCTATATTGACTACATCCGCACGATTCAGGGCGTCGACGTGGCTTTTACGGTAAAGTACGTCGGGGCGGAAGAAACGCGGGTCAGCCTGCGGTCTAAGCGAGCCGATGTCAACGCTGTCGCTTCCATGTTCGGCGGCGGCGGCCACGTGCGGGCAGCAGGCTGCACCGTGGCGGCGCCGCTGGAAGAAGCAAAAAAAATGATAGTGAAGGAACTTTTAAAAGTAAAATGATAAATGGAATCGTCAATGTATTAAAAGCGACAGGAATGTCGAGCCATGACGTAATCGGCCAGATGCGCCGCATATACGGGATGAAGAAGATTGGCCACGCCGGAACGCTGGACCCTTTGGCTGCCGGCGTGCTTCCCGTGTATCTGGGTCAGGCGACGCGGCTGATTGAATATGGAGACAACGGGATAAAGACATATC
Source organism: Megasphaera sp. An286 (assembly GCF_002163455.1). NCBI lineage: Bacteria > Bacillati > Bacillota > Negativicutes > Veillonellales > Veillonellaceae > Megasphaera > Megasphaera sp. An286. Next base: position 238,884 of record NZ_NFIY01000001.1, read on the forward strand.
ATGCAGAGTTTGCTTTAGGCTTTGCTACGGATACGGAGGACAGCACCGGCGAAGTCGTCGCCAGCGCTGCTGTCCCCGATTTGTCTGCTGAGGATATATCCTCCGTGCTGGCGTCGTTCTGCGGCGATATCGAGCAGACTCCGTCCCGTTATTCCGCCATCAATGTTAATGGCGTCAAAGCGTATAAGCTGGCCAGACAAAACGCTGATTTTACATTGCCGGGCAGGCGGGTCACGATATATGAGATCCGCCTTTTGTCGTATCAAAACGGACGGGGCGTCATTGCCGTGACATGCTCTAAGGGGACCTATATCCGCTCGCTCATCCGCGATGTCGGCGAAGCGCTGGGGACTTATGCCTGCATGACTTATCTTGTCCGCGTCCGGGCCGGCGTTTTTGATATTGCACAGGCAGCTTCGCTGGAAGAATTGGAAGCCGATCCGCAGGCCTATATCCTGCCTGCCGACATGGCGATTCAAGACCTTCCTAAGGCGGTTTGTACGGCGGAAAAGTGTGCCCGCCTCCTGCAGGGCCGCGCGGTGCCCTTTGCCGGCAAGGGGCTCGCCCATGGCGACGTGCTGCGGGTCTATACGCCGGAACGAAAATTGGCCGGCATTGCTCATTTCGATAAAGAACATCATGTCATACGTCCGCATAAGATGTTTGCCGACGTACTGTGAGGTAATTATACGATGCAACTATTCCATTCCTTTCAGGAAGTAACGAATTGCCAAGGCGCCGTCGTTGCGCTGGGGACCTTTGACGGCGTGCATCTGGGCCATCAGAAGGTCATGCGTACGGCTATCGACAAGGCGGCGGAAACGGGCGGCAAATCTGTTGTCGTCACCTTCGCAGCCCATCCTCTTTCCGTGTTGTGCCCGGAAAAAGAGCCGATACGGCTGGCTACGGTCGAGCAGAAAATCCAATATATTGCCGGAGTCGGCATCGACGCCCTGGTGCTGCTGCCTATGACCCGGCATCTTCTCGACGAAACGCCGGAGGAATTTTGCCGGCAGCTGCTGGAATATCTCTGCCCGGCGGCTATCGTCGTAGGGGAGAACTTTACGTACGGCGCAAAAGCTGCAGGGAATACGCAGACGCTGCGCGAGTTCATGGCGGGACATCATATTCCCGTCATGGCCCTGACGCTGCTGGAACGGCCGGGCCGGTCCACGCCGATCAGCAGCACGGTCATCCGCCGCCTGGTCACGATGGGGCACATGGAAACGGCAGAAGCCCTGCTGGGGCATCCCTTCGCCCTGCAGGGGAAGGTCGTACAGGGCGACCGCCGGGGACGGCTGATCGGGTTTCCAACGGCTAATATGCTGATACCGCCGCAGATGGCCGTGCCGCCTGACGGCGTATATATAACGGAAGTAGAATGGCAGGGCCAGCTGCTGCCGGCCATGACGAATATCGGCGCCAATCCGACCTTTGCCCACCAATACCGCCGCATAGAAACGCACATCCTGCAATGGAGCGGCGATATGTACGACGAGGACATCGTCGTTCGCTTCCGGAAGCGGCTGCGCCCGGAAATCCGCTTTGACAGCAAAGAAGAGCTCATAGACCAGATGGAAGAAGATAAACGTAAAACTTTAATCTATTTCTCATCTAACGATAATTGAAAGAAACTCATATTAATGATATAATAATGACATAGGGAAACAGGGGACATTTAATCATTAAGGAGTGATTGGTAATGAAATTTTCAGACCTCGCTATGGGCTTAAAGGCTTCGGAAATCCGTGAATTGCTTAAGTTGACGACTATGCCGGAAGTAATTTCCTTCGCCGGCGGCTTGCCTGCGCCGGAATTATTCCCGCTGGAAGAATTAAAGAAAGTCGACGTAGAAATTTTGAGCAAAGAAGGCCAGCTGGCTGTACAGTACGGAACGACGGAAGGCTACCTGCCTCTCCGCGAAAAAATTGCCGCTCGCATGAAAAAGGCTTTCCAAGTCGACTGCACGCCCGAAGAAATCGTCATTACTTCAGGTTCTCAGCAGGGCCTGTCCTTATTGGCGCAGATTTTCCTCAATAAAGACGACGTCATTTTAGTAGAAAGCCCGACGTATTTAGGCGCTATCAACGCCTTTAAGCTGTGCGATCCGAAATTCGTCGAAGTTCCGACGGATGAAAAAGGCATCATTCCGGAAGAATTGGAAAAGATTTTGGCCGAATACGGCGACCGCGTCCGCTTGATGTACGTTATTCCTGAATTCCAGAACCCGACGGGCATTACGTGGCCGATGGAACGCCGCAAAGCCTTTATGGATATCGTCAACAAGTACGATTTCCCCGTCATTGAAGACGATCCGTACGGCGAACTCCGCTATGACGGCGACGTCGTACCGTCCTTGAAATCCATGGATACGAAAGGCAATATTATCTTCCTGGGCTCCTTCTCGAAGATCTTTATGCCTGGTCTGCGCGTAGCCTGGATGGTTGCCGATCCCGTTATCATTGACAAGGTTGTCAAATTGAAACAGGCCGTCGATCTCCAGTCTTCGTCCTTTGCACAGCGTCAGGCGTCGTACTTCATCGATATGTTCGATTTGGATGCTCACGTTGAAAAGATCAAAGCTCTCTATGGCAAACGCCGTACCCTCATGTATGATTCCATGAAGGAATATTTCCCCGAAGGCGTTACCTTTACGTATCCTGAAGGCGGCTTATTCACTTGGGTAACCTTGCCGGAAAACATGGATGCAAAAGAAATTATGCCGAAGGTATTGGAAAAGAACGTTGCGTACGTTCCGGGCGGCCCGTTCTATCCGAACGGCGGCAATGCAAACCACTTCCGCCTCAACTATTCCAACATGCCGGAAGACCGCATTGTAGAAGGCATTAAACGCTTAGGCGCAGTATTGAAAGAAGAAATGGGCAAATAAGTTGCGCCCTGAAAGAAACGCGACGCGTCACGAAAGCGTGTAGACTGACAAAAGGCTTATAGGGCCTGCACGTATGCAGGTCTTGTAAGCCTTTTTGATGTTTTGCAGTATGGGACATGGGTATGTATACGGTATGCGCATATTTTGTTTGACTTGTTTGTATAATCATTGTAAAATGATAATGCACGTATATTGATTTGGCTCAAGCTGAATCTGCATTTTTTTGTTGCAGGCGCATTCGTATCATAGTGAGCTGAATAAGCGATACGGTGCGTTTTTTATATGAAAGACGAGTATCGCCTCGTTGCGGTGCAACGGCGACACTACGTGTATAGTTTGGAGGCCTTATTGATAATGGATCAGCTTCAGCAGTTATGCAGACAAGTTCGAAAGGACGTCGTCGAGGCTATTTATTTAGCCGGCTCCGGCCATCCCGGAAGCTCTCTGTCGGCTGTGGAGATTCTGGTAACGCTGTATTTCACCGACTTGCTTCGGTGTATTCCGCAGCAGCCGAAATATGAGGGGAGAGATCGGTTTATCTTATCGAAAGGCCACGCGGCTCCGGCATATTACAGCGTATTGGCCCATAAGGGCTATTTCCCCTTAGACTGGCTGCCGACGCTGCGTTCTTTAGGCAGCCCGCTGCAGGGACATCCGAATATGGTCAAGCTGCCTTGTCTCGATTGCGCCGTCGGGTCCTTGGGACAGGGATTGTCCATTGCCAACGGCATAGCCTGGGCTTTGAAATACCGTCATGAAACGCCTCATGTGTTCTGCCTTATCGGCGACGGCGAACAGCAGGAAGGGCAGATTTGGGAAGCGGCGGCCTTTGCGGCCCATCATCATCTGGATAATGTCTGCCTTATCGTAGACTGCAACGGCATGCAGCTTGTCGATTCGCTGAAAACAATCAAGGATTTACAGCCCTTTGACGCCAAGTGGGAGAGCTTTGGCTGGAATGTCATGACTGTTGATGGACATGATATAGATAAACTCTATCAAGTATTGTCGGAAGCGAAGGCGCATACAGGATGTCCGACTGTCGTCCTGGCCCAGACTATAAAAGGAAAGGGCGTGTCATACATGGAGAACCAGGCCGACTGGCATGGCACGGCGCCGAATGAAGCGCAGTATGCTGCCGCCATGAAGGAATTATCTCAGGAGGTGCTGTAATGGAGTGTATACCTATGCGCGACGGCTACGGAAAGGCGCTGCTGGAATTATGCCGCCTTCACGATAACGTCATCGTCATGGATGCCGACGTGGCAAAATCGACGCGAACCGACTGGGTGCGTACAGCCTATCCGCAAAAATATCTGAACGTAGGCATTTCGGAACAGGATTTAGTCGGCACGGCTGCCGGCATGTCCCTGACGGGGTTCGTCCCATTCGTGTCTACGTACGGCGTGTTTCTGACTGGCCGGGCGTGGGAACAGATTCGCAATACGGTCGGGTATAATCGCCTGAACGTCAAATTGGGCGGCGCTCATGCCGGCATTTCCGTAGGACCCGACGGCGGGACCCATCAGGCTCTGGAAGACGTGGCGCTCATGCGGACGATCCCCAATATTATGGTCGTCGTTCCCTGCGATTATAAGGAAACGTATAAGGCGACGATGGCCGTATACGATATGACAGGGCCTTCATATATCCGCTTCAGCCGTAATCCCGTGCCCGTCGTCACCGACGACGACACGCCCTTTACGATTGGAAAGGTCTCTGTATTCCGGAAAGGGACGGACGTTACAATTTTTGCCAATGGCATCATGGTGTATCAAAGCCTGGAAGCGGCGAAGGCCTTGGCCCGTGAAGGCGTTTCCGTACAAGTCGTCAACGTCCATACGGTCAAGCCCTTGGATGAAGACGGCATCGTATCCTGCGCCGCTGCGACGGGAGCCGTCGTCGTATGCGAAGAGCACCAGCGCATCGGTGGGCTGGGAAGCGCTGTATGCGAATGCCTGGCTCAGCGCTGCTGCGTGCCTGTCGAATTGGTTGGCATTCGCGACCGGTTCGGCGAGTCGGGCCGGCCAAACGAATTGCTGGAAGCTTACGGCTTAGGTCCCAGCCACGTGGCAGAGGCTGTCAGGGCTGTATTGAAACGAAAATAGAAAAAAGCTGTCATGAAGGAGAGGTTCTGCATCATGACAGCTTTTTATTAATAGGATAGATTTTTTCTGAACTGCAGAATCGCCCGGCTGGGGATTTGCGCGGAGAAGATGCCGATGGTCATTAGGACGCAGCCCATGAACTCGCGCATGCTCATCCATTCGCCGAGCAGAAGCACGCCGGCCAACGCGCCGAAAATCATTTCGAAACTGCAGAGGAGCGATGCCTCCGTCGGCGGGACCTTGCGCTGGGCGACGATTTGCAGGGTATAACCGACGCCGCTGGATAAAATGCCGCAGTAGAGGATGGGGACCGCCGAGGCGACGATCATGGCGAGGGTCAGCGTTTCTCCGTAAAAGGGCATAGCGATAAAGTTGTAGCAGCCGCAGGCGATAAATTGGCCGACAGCCAGCTTGATGCCGGAAAAATACGGTACGAACCGGTCGATGAATAAAATATGCAGGGACCAGAAGACGACGCCGATGAGATTCAGCAGGTCGCCGAAGTTGACGGCATCGCCGCCGCCGTGAAAAGCCAGCAGATACAGTCCCGACACGGCAATGAGGCAGCCGAGGATATGGGCCAGGCGCAGTGTATTTTTCATCAAGAGGCCGATCAGGGGGACGGCTACGATATACAGGGACGTGATAAATCCCGCTTTGCCGGCCGTAGTATAAATGAGTCCAACCTGCTGAAGGGAAGAGCCGGAAAACAGGAAAAATCCCAGAATCGCGCTGGCCGTCACGAGGGTCAGCCCCTTAGGCGGAGCCGCGTAGGTTTCCTTGTCCTTGCGGCGGTTCATATACAGTACGGGAAAAAGGGACAGCGCGCCCAGCCAGAACCGGAGCCCGTTGAAGGCGAAGGGGCCGATCGTTTCCATGCCCGTGCGCTGGGCTACGAAGGCGCAGCCCCAGACGAGGGCTGTGAGTAAAAGCATAAGTCGATATTTCACGTGCTGATGCTCCTTTCGTATAAAAATATGCAGAACGAATTTATTATACCATGAAACCTGCGGCGAATACAGGGGCCGCCGCAGCGCCGGCAGAGCTGGCCGGGCAACGGAATGGCAAAATTTCATTGCTCCTATTCATTCATATGATGTATAATATACGTAGAATTAATTTGGAGGCGAGTGTATTGTATACTAATGCATTGCTGACGGACCTGTATCAGCTGACGATGATGCAGGGGCTGTTTTTAGAAGGCAAACACGAGCAGTACTGCGTGTTTGACCGGTATTACCGGAGCAATCCGTTCAACGGCGGCTATACTGTCGTCGCCGGATTGGAACACTTGATCGACTATGTTTCCCGCATCCATTTCAGCGATGACGACATAGACTACTTGAAACAGACGGGGATTTTCTGCGATGAATTTCTCGAATATCTGCGGACTTGGTCTTTTACCGGTGACATCTACGCCATGCCGGAAGGCACCGTGGCTTTTCCGCAGGAAGTACTCCTGCGCGTTCATGCCAAAAAAGACGAATGCCTGCTCTTAGAAACGTGCATGTCCATGATCATGAACCATGAAAGCCTCATCGCTACGAAGGCCCGCCGCGTCCGTACCGTCGCCGGCAAAGACGCGCTGATGGAATTCGGCCTGCGCCGGGCACAGGGAGAATCGGCCGGCGTGTACGGCGCCCGTTCGGCAATGATCGGCGGCTTCAACGGCACGAGCAACGTGCTGGCCGGCGCATTGTTCCACATCCCTATTCTGGGGACGATGGCTCACAGCTGGGTTATGAGCTTTCCGACGGAACTGGAAGCGTTCCGCGCCTACGCCCGGCAGTATCCGAACAACCTCATCCTGCTGGTCGATACGTACAATACTCTCAAGCAGGGCGTGCCCGACGCCATTACGGTTTTCCAGGAAATGAAGGAAGCCGGCACGCTGCCTAAGTCTTACGGCATCCGCTTGGACAGCGGCGACTTGGCCTACTTGTCGAAGGAAGCCCGCCGGATGTTTGAGGAAGCAGGTTTCGGCGACGCCGTGATCGCCGCGTCGAACGACCTGGATGAAACGCTTATTTCCGAATTGAAGATTCAGGGCTGCGCTATCAATTCGTGGGGCGTCGGCACCAATCTGATTACGGCGAAGGGCAGCCCGTCCCTGGGCGGCGTATTCAAGCTCGTCGGCCAATACGACGGCGATGCCTTCGTGCCGAAAATCAAGATGAGCGACAACGCCGAAAAAATTTCGAATCCAGGGATCAAAAACGTCCTGCGCATTTACGATAAAAAGACGGGCAAGATGAAGGCGGACATCATCGCGTTGGAAGGAGAAACGATCGATCCGACGCAGGACCTGCATTTGACCAGCGACAAAGCGCCGTGGCGGTCGCGGCTGATTCCGGCCAATTCCTTTGAAGTCAAGACGATGCTCCAGCCGATTTTCCTGAAAGGGAAGCTGGTCTACGACCTGCCGTCCTTGTCGGATATCATCGCCTATGCGGACGAACAGATGGACAGCTTGTGGCCTGAATACCAGCGCCTCGTCAACCCGGAAGAAATGTGGGTACAGCGCAGCGCTAAGGTTTCGGCATTGCGGGAAAAGGTTTTGAAAGAAGAATCGTTGCATTTCTTTTAAGCAGCATGAATAGGACACTGCATATTCCGGCCAACGGGATGTGCAGTGTTTTTTTATGGCATAGGCGGACTCTTGCGTACTATGATATAATACATCATATATGCGTTTCTTGTAGTTGAAATAAGAAGGTGGACGAATGAAAGGGACGATTTTGGGCGATATTGTCGGTTCGCCTTATGAATTTTGCGCAAGTCCGGTTAAGACGAAGGATTTCATCTGGTTTGCCGAGGGCTCGCGGTTTACGGACGATACGGTGACGACTGTGGCCGTCGCGGCGGCCTTAGCCGAAGGAAAGGAATCGCGCTGCGGGTATATCAAGCCGCTGCGGCGGCAGCTGAAATACTGGTGCCGCCGATACCCAAACGCCGGATTTGGCCGGCAGTTTGCCTGCTGGTTTTCGTCGGACGACAGCGCGCCGTACGGAAGTTATGGCAACGGTGCGGCCATGCGCGTAGCGCCTGCCGCTTGGGTTGGCCGTTCGTTGGACGAGGTGCAGGCCCTGGCGGAAATTACGGCCCTCGTCACTCACGACCATCCCGAAGCCATTCAGGGAGCCGTTGCCGTGGCGTCCGCCATATATTTAGCCCGCACCGGGAGCAGTAAAGACGATATCCGCGCTTATATGAGGAAGTATTTTTATCCCTTGACGGCATCTCTCGATGAAATACGGCCTGGATATGCCTTTACCTGCCGGACAGCGGACAGCGTGCCGGAAGCGATTGAAACGTTTTTGGAAAGCGATAGTCTGCAGGACGCTATTGGCAATGCCGTGTCCCTAGGAGGCGATACGGATACGCAGGCGGCTATAGCCGGATCCATTGCCGAGGCGTTTTACGGCGTGCCCGACCGGCTGTGGCAGAAGGCCTGGTCCTACTTGCCGAAGGATATGCAGTCTGTCGTCATAGCTTTTGAAGGGCAATATATGAAGTAAGGATCGATACCATGAACAATACAGAACTGTTAACGAAATATGAAAGGCTGCGCTCTATCGTCGCCGATATGGAAAGCGTCGTCGTCGGTTTTTCCGGCGGCGTAGACAGCACCTTTTTGACCTATGTTGCCTGGGACGTATTGGGAGATAAGGCCTTGGCCGTAACGGCCGTGTCGCCGACCTTGCCTGAAGGGGAAGAGCGCGCAGCCTGCCAGCTGGCGGCGCAGATGGGAGTCCCCCATGTCGTCATGCCGTCGCAGGAGTTTGAAAATGAGGAATTTGTCAAGAATCAGCCGGACCGCTGCTATATCTGCAAGAAAATACGTTTTACTGCCTTAGCGGCTTTGGCGAAAGAGCGCCGGTACCGGTGGGTCGCCGACGGCAGCAACGTCGACGACTTAGGCGATTACCGTCCCGGCATGAAGGCCCTGAAAGAATTGGCCGACGTCGTGCGCAGTCCCATGGTGGAAGCGGGGCTGACGAAGGGGGACATACGGGAGCTTTCAAAACTGCTCGGCCTGCCGACGTGGAACAAGCAGAGCGCGGCCTGCCTGGCCAGCCGGATTCCCTACGGCGTGCCCTTGTCGCCCCAGCGTCTGCGCCAGGTCGACCAAGCCGAGGCGTACATCGCCCCCTTTGTGAAGGGGTCATTGCGCGTGCGTCACCACGGCGACGTCGCTCGCATCGAAGTGGGACGAGACGAAATCCCGGCTGTGCTGCAGCATGGAGAGGAAATCGTCCAGGCCCTGCGCGGCTATGGATTTACTTACGTGACCGTCGATTTGGGCGGATATGCCATGGGAAGCTTAAACGAAGGAATCGAGACGAGGGAGGAAACATAAATGGCAATTACGAAGAAAATAAAGCAGGAAATGCTGCAGCGGTTTCAGGATCAGTACGGCATCATGAAGCCGGCTCTGCATTATACGACGCCTTTCGAGCTCATGATAGCCGTCATCTTATCGGCCCAGTGTACGGACGAACGGGTAAACATCGTCACGGCCGGCATGTTTCCGGAATATAACACGCCGGAAAAGATGCTGACCCTGGGCCTGGAAGGTCTGGAAGAAAAAATACGTACCTGCGGCCTGTATCACAGCAAGGCCAAGAACATCTTAGCCAACTGCGCTATCTTGTGCGAACAGTACGGCGGCGAAGTGCCTCAGACCTTTGACGAACTGGTCAAGCTGCCCGGCGTAGGTCGCAAGACGGCGAACGTGCTGGTCAGCATCTTATTCGACACGCCGGCCATCGCCGTGGACACGCACGTATTCCGTGTGTCCAACCGCTTGCAGCTGGCCGAGGGAAAGACGCCTCTGGAAGTCGAAAAGGGCTTGCAGAAAGCTATTCCCGAAGAATGGTGGAGCCGGGCTCATCACTGGCTCATCTGGCATGGCCGCCGCGTATGTAAGGCCCGCAAGCCGGCCTGCGACGACTGTTTCCTGGCCGACCTGTGTCCTGCCTCGTCAATTGACAAAAAAGCTAAAACTCGGTAAGATAGAACATGCTTAGGCTACAGCCATTTTAATAATGGGGGAGGGTTCATTCAATATGGATTTAAAATACGTAAAGGGCAGCTATATGGATGAAATCATGTGTGAAGGCAGGCCGGTCTTGTTCATGCTGGAAGGGCTGGAAGAAGGCCGGGACGAAGAAGCTCGCCGTTATGGCGAATACGTATGGGAATGGATTTTGGCGCACCGCTCCCGCGTTATGGCCCACGCGCCCCTCATCGCTAATTTTAAAAATAAGAAATGGCGGGCTGACGGAGAGCCCGAAGTATCGGCAGAGGAAATATGCGGCTACCTGCAGCGCATCAATTCCGTGTACGTGACCTATAACGGCGGCTTTGATATCTTCTTCGATACGAACAACGTCTTTGAAGAACGGTCCATCGTCGTTTCTATGGGCAAAAACTTCGTCTTTAAAGGCGTTAAGCTCCTTTAATATATTGTCGAAATACGAGTGATGTGATACAATAAAAACAGTCTTGACAGTGAGGTGAAAGATAATGGCAAAACATATCATTACGATTAATACGGAATCGATTCAGAAAACGACGCAGCATGCTGGCTGCAGCGAATGTCAGACTTCTTGTCAGTCCGCTTGCAAAACGTCCTGCACCGTAGGCAATCAGGTCTGCACGAAATAATCAACATTGTTTATGAGGACGCCCTTTACCGTCAGGTAAAGGGTATTCTTGTTGTATGGAGGAATAATGACTACGATAAAACCGATGATTCACAAGTATTGTCAAAACGGCACGTACATGTTGCTGGACGTCAACAGCGGCATTATCAACGTAATAGATAAGATGACATACGACATTCTCGACGTATACGACGGAACGAATAAAGACGCCGTGTACGAGGCCTTCGCCGGCACGTATGCCAAAGAAGACATAGAGGAAACGCTGGGCGAGCTGGACGAGCTCATCGAAAAGGAACTGCTCTTTGCGCCTATGGCCGATGACTTCCAGGTCGTCGCCGAAGAAGAGCCGATCGTGAAATCCCTGTGCTTAAATATTGCTCACGACTGCAACCTGCGCTGCAAATACTGCTTCGCGTCGCAGGGCGACTACGACACGCATAGGCGGGAGCTCATGAGCTTCGACGTCGCGAAACGGGCCGTCGACCTGCTTATCCGCAGTACCGAAGGGAAGCGGCAGCACTGTGAAATCGACTTTTTCGGCGGTGAGCCCCTCATGAATTTCGACGTCGTCAAGCAGACGATCGAATACATCCGCGAGCAGGAAAAAATCCACGATAAAGTCTTTAAGCTGTCTCTGACGACGAACGGCATGCTGCTGGACCCGGCCAAGGTCAAATACCTGACGGAAAATCACATCAGCCTGATCCTGAGCCTCGACGGCCGTCCGGAAGTGCACAACCGCATGCGTCCCGACGCCGGCGGCCGCGGCTCCTATGATTCGTGCGCTAAAAATCTCGTCTACGCGGCGGAGCACCGCGACGGCGAAGAATACTACGTCCGCGGCACCTATACGAAATACAACCTGGACTTTGCCAAAGACGTGGAACACATGGCCGATTTAGGCTTTGAAGGCCTGTCTATGGAACCTGTCGTAGGCGACGATTTGTCCTATGCCATTACGGAAGATGATTTGCCCCGCATTTATGAAGAATACGATCGCCTGACAGAGTTATATTTGCAGCGCATGGATGAAGGCCGCCCTTTTATCTACTACCACTTCATCATGGACTTGTACCGCGGACCCTGTATTGCCAAGCGTCTCCGAGGCTGCGGCGCCGGCCATGAGTATATGTGCGTCGTGCCGAACGGCGACATATATCCCTGCCACCAGTTCGTAGGCCAGGACGAGTACGTCATCGGCAATGTATATGACGGCGTTACGGATACAAAACTGCCGCCCTTGTTCCGCGATATGCACGTCCTCAACAAGCCGATTTGCTGCGACTGCTGGGCAAAATTCTTCTGCAGCGGCGGCTGCCATGCCAACAATATCAAATACGGCGGAGATATCAAAATGCCGTATGCCCTGAGCTGCAAGATTCAGAAGAAGCGCATTGAATGCGCCATGTACATCCAGGCCGTATTAGCCATGCGCGGCCAAAAGGCCCGCTTATTCGGCGACGACCGGGATGACTGCGAAGGATGCGGCGCCTGTGAATAAGCTGAAACGAGGCTTGGTGCTCGTCGTATTTCTCTATCTCCTGTATGCGATTGCGAAAGAGGGGCCGACGACGGAATTGGTCGGACTGCTCTTGCTGCTGGCTTTTGTCTTTGTCATGCAGTGGTGGATGAAGAGCGACCTTCGCAGGCGAATGAAAGAAAAACAAAAAGACGACATATAATAGGATATCCGTATGCGACGCGCAGGAAGAACGCCGATTTCTCCTGCGCGTTTTTGTATTCGGAAAGAACGGAGCATATCTTGAAAGTGGATGTAGAAAATAAAATATAAAAAAGTCTACTAATTTTGTTGACTTTATGATAAAACAGGAGTATGCTATGGATGTAAGCAAAAGTGCATCGTAAAGGTGTACTTTTAATTTGGAGTAATTGTATATTATTTATAGACGCGCAGGAGTGAAGCATTATGGCAGAATTATTAAACATAGAAGGGCTGAAAGTAGAAGTTGAAGGAAAGGAAATCTTAAAGGGATTGGATTTAACCGTCCGTGCCGGCGAAGTTCACGTCATTATGGGAACGAACGGTGCAGGGAAATCGACGTTGTTCAACGCCGTCATGGGGCATCCGAAGTATACCGTTACAGGCGGCAGTATTTTCTTCGAAGGAAAGGATATTACGCGCATGCCCGTAGACGAACGGGCTAAGGCGGGAATTTTCATGGCTTTCCAGGCGCCCATTGCCGTGCAGGGAATTTCTGTGGAGAACTTTACCCGCAGCGCTAAGAGCACGATAAGCGGCGAAACGCAGCGCATCATGCCTTTCCGTAAAAAGCTGAAAGCGCAGATGGAAGAACTGAAAATGGACAGCTCCTATGCTTCCCGCTACGTCAACGACGGATTTTCCGGCGGCGAACGAAAGAAGACGGAAATCCTTCAAATGTGCATGCTGGAACCGAAGCTGGCCATGCTGGATGAAATCGACTCGGGTCTCGATGTCGACGCCGTCCGCGTCGTGTCGCAGACGGTGGCGAAATACCATGACGAGGGGAACGCTCTCATGGTCATTACGCATCACAGCGAAATTTTGCAGGGCCTTCAGCCGGACGTGGTTCATGTCCTCATCGACGGAAAAATCGTCAAGTCCGGCGGCCCGGAATTGATCCAGGTCATCGAGGAAAAAGGATACGACAGCTTTAGATAAAGAGAAAGGCAGGTACCATGTCATGACTACTATGGCTAATGCGGCGGAACAGAAGCGGAAAGACGAACGCAGGACGATCGAAGCGTTTTCTGATTTCAGCAATATATATAACTTTAAAAAGGACTTTACCTATTCCTATAAAACCGAGGCCGGCTTGACGGAAGACATTGTCCGGACCATTTCGGCTGAAAAAAAGGAACCGAAATGGATGCTCGATTTCCGTTTGAAATCGCTGGATATTTTTCACCATCTGGAATATCCTGTTTGGGGTCCCGATATCAGCGAACTCCATATGGACGACATCGTTACCTATGTCCGGCCCAATACGCAGATGAAAGCCAGCTGGGACGACGTGCCCGACGACATCAAGGACACCTTCGACCGACTGGGGATTCCCGAGGCGGAAAAGACGTCCCTGGCCGGCGTAGGAGCCCAGTACGATTCGGAAGTCGTATACCACAGCATTCAGGAAGAGCTGGTGCAGCAGGGCGTCATCTACACGGACTTTGAAACGGCACTGCGGGAATACGGGGATATCATTCAGGCTCATTTCATGAAGCTCGTGCCGCCGACGGATCATAAATTTGCCGCTCTCCACGGCGCCGTCTGGTCTGGCGGCTCCTATGTATACGTGCCGGCCGGTGTAGACGTATCCATTCCGCTGCAGAGCTATTTTCGCTTGAACGCGCCTGGAGCCGGCCAGTTTGAGCATACGCTGATTATTGTGGAAAACGGCGCGAAGGTGCATTTCATTGAAGGCTGTTCCGCGCCGAAATACAACGTAGCCAATCTCCACGCCGGCTGCGTCGAATTGTTTGTCGGCGACGACGCGTCGCTGACCTACTCGACCATAGAAAACTGGTCGAAGAATATGTACAACTTAAATACAAAACGGGCGATTGTCGGCCGAAACGGCACGATCAACTGGGTGACAGGGTCTTTTGGTTCCCATACATCCTGCCTGTACCCCATGAGTATCCTGCAGGGAGAAGGGGCGCACTGCGAATTTACAGGCGTTACCTTTGCCGGGAAAGGGCAGTATCTCGATACGGGATCGAAAGTAGTCCATAACGCGCCGAAGACGACGAGCAATATCAATTCCAAGTCCATCAGCAAGGACGGCGGCGTCTGCATTTACCGCGGCAGCGTCGTCATCAATCCCCGCGCCGAGGGGGCGAAGGCCAACGTCAGCTGCGAATCGCTGATGCTGGATGAACAGTCGCAGTCCGATACGATTCCGGCCATTGTCGTCAAGAACGACAACGTCGATCTCGGCCATGAAGCATCTATCGGCCGCATTTCCGACGAAGCCGTTTTCTATCTCATGAGCCGCGGCCTCAGCGAAGATGAAGCTAGGGCGATGCTGGTCAAGGGCTTCGTAGAACCTGTTTCCAAAGCTCTTCCGCTGGAATACGCCGTAGAGATGAATAATCTGATTAACCTCGAATTAAAAGGGTCATTGACCTAAGGAGGGGAGATATACATGAACGTAAAGACAAAACCTGTGATGCAACTATATAATGAGCTTCCCCGGCCCACATTTCGGACAATAAAAGTCAATAACTTGGAGCTTGAACCTCTGCCGGAACGGCCATCGGGCAGATATACGCCGCAGCATCAGCGTGAAGGGGACATTTCCCTATATTTTTATCAGGGAAACGGCATGCCCGACCTGGGAGAGTTTCAAGGGGCCAATGCCGAAGCGCTGGAACGGGCCCTGCGCCATGCCGATAAGGGATGCGCCATTGAAGCCGAAGCGGGAGCCAAGGGGACGGCCCGCTTAGTATATGAAGTAAACGACGACCATCCGACGTTGAACCGGCAGCTTCGCATTACGGCCGGAGCTGGCAGCGACGTAACAGTATATTTAGTATTTGAAGGCGGCGCCGCTGGCGGCGAGGTAAACTTCCTGCATTACATCCGTGCAGAGGCAGGCGCTCATGTCAAAATCGTGAAGGTACAGCTTCACGAAGGCAATGTCCGCCACATCGAGCACCGGTATGCCGAAACTGCCGAAGGCAGTTCCGTCGAATACGTCAGCGCCGAGCTGGGGGCAAAGGAAGCCGTCGTATATTACAAAACGGATCTCCTGTACGATGAAAGCTCCTTTGACAGCAAAAGCTTGTATTTAGGCAAAGATAAGCAAATCGTCGATTTTTCCTACTGGATTCCCATGCAGGGCAAAAAGACGAAAGCCGACGTCGCCATAGCGGGGGCTTTGCAGGACGAAGCGAAAAAAGCTTTTCGCGGCACTATCGATTTCCTGCGGGGAAGCAAAAAGGCCGTCGGGTCTGAAGCCGATACGTGCATTCTCCTGAGTCCTAAAGTCCATTCGATTTCCGTGCCCCTACTGCTGTGCAAGGAGGACGACGTCGTCGGCAATCATGCTTCCAGCGCCGGGCAGATTGACGAGGACACGCTGTTTTATCTCATGAGCCGCGGCTTCGACTATCAAGGCGCCCAGGCGATTATCGTCGAGTCCCATATCCGTCCTGTTGTCGACGCCTTAGGCGACGGCACGCTGGCGGAGCGGGTGCTCCAAACCGTGCGAGAACGGATGAATTCCCAAGGATAGAAAGGTGATAGCTATGCTGAATGTACGCAATGATTTTCCCATTTTAACGAAACGGCACAACGGCCATCAGCTCGTGTATCTCGACAACGCGGCGACGACGCAGAAACCGCGGCAGGTCATTCAGGCCGTCGTCGATTTTTTAGAAAACCATAACGGCAACCCCCATCGCGGCGCTCATATCCTCAGCGTCGAAGCGTCTGAAGCCTATGATCAGGCGCGGGAAGCCGTGCGCCGGTTCATCAACGCCCGCAGCGGCGAAGAAGTCATTTTCGTACGCAATGCGACGGAAGGGATGAATCTCATCGCTCGGAGTTACGGCGAAACGCACTTGCAAAAGGGAGATAAAATTATCATCCCTATTTCAGAGCACCATGCCAACCTCGTGACATGGCAGCGGGTCTGCCGTGCGACCGGCGCGGAGCTGGTATATATGTATCTCGACGAAACAGGTCATTTTACGGAAGACGATTTGGCTAAGATTGATACATCTGCTAAAATCGTAGCCTTCGCCGGCGTCAGCAATGTGTTGGGCATGAAGGTGCCGGCTGAAAAAATCATTGAACGAGCCCACGCTGTTGGAGCCGTCGTCGTGTATGACGGCGCGCAGGCGGTGCCGCATATGAAAGTCGACGTACAGGCGCTGGACTGTGATTTCATGGTTTTTTCCGGACACAAGATGCTCGGCTCTGCCGGTACGGGCGTCGTCTACGGCAAAAAAGAACTTCTTAATGACATGGAACCCTTCCTGCTGGGCGGGGACATGATCGAATATGTACAGGAACAAACGACGACCTTCAACGTATTGCCTTTTAAATTTGAAGCCGGCACGGAAAACGTCGAAGGCGCCGTGGCCCTCCATGCGGCCATTGAGTATCTCGAACGCTTGGGCTGGGAGGCTATTGAAGAACACGAACATGCCTTAGTCGTCCGGGCTTTGGAGGGGATGAAGAAGATTCCGCACATCCGCATTATCGGCAGTACGGACCCGGAAGAAAAGACCGGCGTCATCGCCTTCATGATAGACGGCGTCCATCCCCACGATGCGGCGACAATTCTTGACAGCTACGGCATCGCTATCCGTTCCGGCCATCACTGCGCCCAGCCTTTCGGCGCTCATATCGGCGCGGAAGCGTCGAACCGCATCAGCTTCTACATCTATAATACGATAGAAGAAGTAGAGTATTTCCTGGAAACGCTGCCCTTAGTGCGCAGGCAGATGGGCTACAAGGACTGAGGAGGCGGACGATATGGAAGCAATGAACGAGTTATATTCTGATATTATTTTAGAACATAACCAGCGCCAGGAAAACAAGCGCTTGCTGAAGATCTATACGATGGAAGAACGAGGCCATAACCCGAGCTGCGGCGACGACATTACGCTGCAAGCCAATATCCGGGACGGCGTCATCGTCGATGCGGCCTACACCGGCCACGGCTGCGCTATCAGCCAGGCGTCGGCAGATATTATGATAGATATCATCAAGGGGAAATCGGTAAAGGAAGCTCTCCGCCTAGTCGATTTATTCTTGGAAATGATTAAGCGGAATATTACCGATGAAGACCAGCTGGAGGAATTGGAAGACGCCATAGCTCTTAAAAATATTTCTAATATGCCGGCCCGCGTCAAATGCGCCGTCTTAGCATGGCATACGCTGAAAGAAGCCGTCGAACGCGGCGAGACACAATAATTGCCGGCCCTTTAAACTAGAGTATACATGCCGCCTCCCATTGCGTTATGAGAAAATGCATTGAGGCGGCATACTTTTTTTGAAAAACGTATTGACAACAGGACGAAAAGGGGATATACTAAACAAGCTGTTGCGGCAGGACGCCGCGGCAGGCCGGATAGCCGGTTCGCTTGAAAAGAACTTCAAAAAAGTGCTTGACAAGCCCGGACGAGTCTGGTAAGATATACGAGTCGTCGCGAGACGGCATGGCCTTTGAAAACTGAACAGTGTGATACGAAACAATACGCCAGAGTGCGAGGTCTTAGCAATAAGATTTCAAAACAGGTAATACCAATAA